>JALWEZ010000131.1 GCA_027039165.1 Candidatus Moraniibacteriota bacterium | reverse complement strand
TTTGTGTTCTTTCGGATTTATTATTCTTAGACACAATAATAATTTAAAAATTAAAAATATTTACTGCATTCTCTGAGCTTCTTCTAGTTCTTTTTTTGCGTTCGCAATTTCGAGTAATTGTCTTGGGTCAGATGTTATAATTTGATCTTCTCCATAAGAGGCTATAACTTTAATTGCAGCATGCTTTGTACCAGCAAAAAATATCCCTTCTCCTACATTACTCTCTAATAATAGAAATTTTTCATGGTTTGTGAGATAAAAAGTTTCAGATAATATATCAACAGAAGAAGGAGATTGCTTGAGAAGTAACTGCATAGATGAGTTAGTAACAATTGGTTTTCCATATCTATTTGTCAAAAAGTCAGCTATATCCTGAGTGATAGTAGTTAATCCTGTATAATATTTCCTACATCTTTTAGCAATTCCATACAAAAAGCTTGCAGCATCTTCATTTTGCATCATAACCCAAGCCTCATCAACAACTACTAGTCTTTTAGTTAAGTTTACACGCATTTCATTCCATATAAATTGTAGTATGAGGTACATTGCGATAGGTCTCAATTCGTCTTCTAAGTCTCTTATATTAAAAACTACTATTTGATTGTGAATTTGAATATTTGTATAATTATTCAAAAAACCAGAAAAAACACCTTCAGTGTATTTTTGAAGTCTCATAGCTAATGATTCAGATCCATCCATGTTAGCTAAAACTTCATGTAAATCGTTAAGCGTCGGATAGTCGGAATGTGTTTTTTGACTAAAATCAGTTGTTTCTGTTATATCTCTTACAGCGTAAGTTTCTCTTATAGCATTTTCCAGTACTGTATCTTCTTCAGCTGTAACTGAGCCAAGCATTATATGTAGTAGACCTATAATTCCTGCTACTGTATTTCTAAAGACATCTTCAGTTCTAGAATCTTTGGAAATTCTTGGAATTTCAAATGGATTTATGTGAGCATCTGAGCCAAGTGAAATATGCACAAACGTTCCACTAACAGATTGACAAAGGTGTTCGTATTCACTTTCAGGATCTATCACAATAACATTAGTTCCAAACATCATGGATCTAAGTATTTCAAGTTTAACAAAATAACTTTTTCCAGAACCAGACTTTGCAAAAATCACCATATTTGCATTTTCCATGTTGAATCTATCAAATAATATCAAACTGTTATTGTGTCTATTGATTCCATATAAAAGTCCCTCATTAGAAGATAAATCAGCACTAACAAATGGAAACATAGTAGAAAGTGGTGCAGTATTTAGATTCGTACCAGCATTAAGTTTGTCTTCAGCGAGTGGAAGTGTAGACATAAAACCATGTTCCATTCTTAATATAGAAGTTTTTGTGTACACTAATTGTGATTCCAAGATAGCAGTTACTTCATTTGTGTATTTTCTTAATTGTTCTTTATCTTCAGCATAGAAAGTTAAGTATAAACCAAACCGAAAGAAACGTTCTGTTCCCATCTGCAATCTATCTCTTAGGTCTTCAACGTTATCCATCGCAGCTTCAAGGAGAGGATCTCTAATTTTACCACTTTCAGCTTCTAGATTCATTCGTGATTGAATATGCGTTGCTGAAGTTTTTAATTTTCTAAGGACTGTCGATGTTTCTGCTGGATGTATAAACATTGCAATGTCCATCGGAAAATCTATATTAACTATAGGAGAAAACCAGTTGTTATTTAGAAATCTAGGATAAGTTATAACATAAATAGTTTTAGCTAATGAACCACCGACTTGAATATAAGAAGCTTCTATATCTACAGCGCTCGGAGCAATTAAATCTCGAACGGTAGAAATCCCTTGATTAAAAAATTTTTCTTCAGAAGCGTCATTAGATGATTTCTTTTTAGTGTTTCCTTTTTTTTTCTTTTTGAATAACATAATTATTTTATTGATTTATATTCGAGTAATTTCAGTTTTATCTAAATCTTTTAAAGCTTTCTTTACAAAAGCTGAGGGGTTATATGAATTATAAAATAATTCTATGAGTTCTTCAGTGTTTAATGCTGTAAAATGTAACCCTGTACCATTTAAAGCAGCTGCTACGTGATCAACTCTTTGCCATAGTTGATTCTTATTAGTTTCATATAATTCTTGTTTTCTAGAATCAGCATTTTTTCCGAATGCAGAACTTATTTTGTCCAATATACCATCACCACCTTTTTCTATAGGTGCAAATGGAACTATGATGTAAAAAAATTTGCTCATTATATTTATTCTTTCAGTTAGACTTTCTATGAAAGATTTGTATTCTAGTGTTTGCAGACGCAGAAGTTCATTGTGCTGTACTTTCGCTGATCGATCTACCTTGTTTATATATGGAGCGATGTTTAATTTTCTAGAACTTATAACTATTTGAATTGGAAAATCAAGAGAATTTAAAAAATTTTGATAGGCCATTATTATAGCATCTTGCTCGTCGGAAGATTTTAAATCAAAGTTAATAGATGAAACCAATAAAACACTACGTAAATTTCCGTTTTTTAAACGTACAACACCATCTTCTAGAGATTTTATATCTACGAATCTAGTTGTACTAGAGTTCATCGCTTTGTTGGTTGATAAGAGTTCCACAATTTTATATTTAATTTATATTTAATCTAATTTTACTATTATTATACCACATTAGAATTCACTAGGCTAATTAAATCAAAGTAACTATCATATTTTGTCTATGATTTATATTTTTACATTACAGGTGGATTAACTCTTAGCCAACCTTCTAAATGTGTTTTTCTAGCTTCTAAATGTGTTTTTCTAATCGTATCATTTGGACTCAAAGGATTTATATAATTCAAAGCTTTCAATTCTTTGTTTATTATCGCTAATTCTTTTTTGTATGAAGCTCTAGTTTTTTCATTAGCTACTACTGTATTTACATAAGGATTAAATTTACTTCTTAATTTCGTATCTAATTTACTTAAGAGTGCGTTTCTAAGAGTTGGACTTTCTATTATAGCGTCAGTGTATGTTTTTATAGTAGCATCTGAGTTGACGCGGTCTAATAGTTTTTTCTGTTTAGCTATATCGGAGACAGTTTTTAAGCTAGAAGTAGCATTTGATAGTGATACTTGTGAAGTAGCTCCTTCTGATAAATAATGATCATATACAACATCTGCTCTCTTGTTATCTGCGAAACTTTTTCTAAGAAGTTTTAGTTGTTTTTTGACTTTTGTTTCCTCAATAGCATAATTTGGATCATTAGTATTCATAGTTAAAAGGTCTTTTTCTAGTGCAGTTTTTATTTTTTTGTATAAACTAGCATGAGAATTTTTAAATATATCTTTTGACGCAACTTTAAAAATTTTCTCCATAGCTTTAGTGTCATCTCTCACAGCATTTAGTGCTCCTATTAAGTGTTCCTCTGTTTCAATTCTAGATTTCTTAGTTTTATCTCCATCTTCATATTTTTTTTGTAATAATGCTCTAGCTGCTTTTCTTTCGTTTTCATTTTTGTTTTCTTTTTGAGCTTTAGCTATTAAAAGATCTGTATTTGGTACTTCCGAAAGAGTTTTTTCATATTCTCTTTGTTCTTCTTTATCTACACTACTTGCTATATGACCATCTTGAGCAAGTTTAGCTGAACGTTCTCTTTGCTTCTCATAGGCTTCTTTGGGTGTATTGTATACAGAGTCTTTTATCTTATGTAACTTCCCAGAAACTGTTCCAACTGTTTTACCGCCTATAACATTTCCTACGCCATAAATCATTGCAGGTGCAACAATACCTCCTACTTTCCTAATTCCTCTATAAGGAGCTCTAAGCCCCATATTTCTAAATTTAGTGGCTCTACTAGTTACTGCGCCAGCAACACTTCCACCCATCTTATTAGCTGCAGTCATTCCAGACCAAAGCATTACAAGTCCTGAGACATAAATAATTGCATTATTTACAACAGAATTACTAGAATAGCCTGCTCCATTATATAGACTAAGAGACAGAGAGCGCATTGTCATTATGTATTTAGTCGAAATAACTAGTGTAAATACCATAATAGGACCAATAAATGTCCATTTTAGCATATTACTCCACCACATATCTGCAAATTTTTTTGTGCCAGGAAAAATAGCAGCAGCAAAGCCAATTGGAGATAAAATAAGCAATAAAACAAATAGAGCTGTTCGCACAAGAAAAATTATTGCAATTGTTAAGAATGTAATAGCAAAAAATAACAAAAATACAGTAGAAACCATTTGATCAACAACAGAAGCATTATCATAGGCTTTTTGTTGAGCGTCTCCACTCAAAGTAAGCATTTTAATTAAGCCAGTACCATCAACAAGTGCTCCAAATAATTGAGCGCCCTTATCAGAGTTTTCAGGAACTTCTAAAAAAGTATCAATTAAATAATACATACTAATGTTACCAGCGTCCATAATTGCTCGAGTAATGGGCCAAGAAAAATTAACTAGTAATGCCATAATAATTATCATTACTAAAACATTACTTTTTAATAAATGATATTTTTGCACTTGAAAAACTGTAGCAAAAGCACTAAAAAGCAAAACAAATATAAAAAACACATTAAAGATATCTCTTACAAAAATCCAAATGTTATACAATACTGTACTACTACCCTTTTCCAAGAAAATTGAATTAAGAATAGCGGGATCCATTAACTTTCCAGAAATGTCTGCACCAAAAGTTGTAAGCCATGAGAAGGGTACAACAAAGAAAATATGGATAAGGTATTTAATTAAGTCAGCAATTTTTCCTGAAATATAATCACCAACAGAAGGTAAATCCGGTTCTAAACCAGTGTTCATTGAAAGATTTCCATGATTATCAACAACACCATCGAAAGCATGAGCATTTTGAAAAAAAACATTATTTTTAAAATTAAATACACAAACAAAAAATACAAGCAAAATCAGTGCTCTGAAGGTAAATGAATAATTTATTTTTCTTATTTTTTTCAAATTTATATTTTACTTTTTAAGATATAGTGAATATTCATTTTAAATAGGATAATCCACACTAGTATGTATTTCTATTATAACACATTATATATGGTTATTTTTCTTTAAAATCTCTTCTATTCTTGCATTATTATCTTTACCATGGCTGTCTAATAATCTAGATAATGCTTCAATCTCATCTTGTGAAATTTGTTTTTCTGCTACAAATTTTTCATTAGATTTTCTCTTTATTCTCTGCACTGTTGTAAGCGGTTCTCTGCGCCATACATAAATCTTTGGTTGCATTATAAAAGCAAATAAGAAACCAATGAATCTTATAAGAGATACTCCGCCAGGTTTCAAAAAACCAAGTCCTGTAGCAAAAAGAAAGATTGGAATTATAGCAATCCAAAAAGCAGTTTTAGAAAGAGTAACCCACAAAAGCCCACCAATCATAGCAGCTATTCCAAACCAGCCCAGTTGTTTCCAAGTAAATGGTCCTATGTGATCTTCTACGTTTATAAATTGAGGTACGCGCTCCATTGTTTTATTTTAATTAATTATATTAAATATCATCTTTTTTTTCTGTTGATAATGTTTGTCCAGAAGAAAACGACATTTTACTAATTATTTTTGTATCATTTTTCTTTTTAGAAATGTTATTGGTTAATTTGGATTTATAATCAGGATTTATTTTTGAGAAGTGCTGAGGTGAAACCTTATTTATCGATGTCTGCACACCTTTTAAATTTTTCAATAAATTAATTTCAGTAGTATTCTTATTTTTATTTACACCAGATTTAAAAACTTTTGTTTTTGTGATTAAGGCTTTATAATTATTTAAATCCTCACTATTTTCTTCAAAGTCAATAATCTCATGAGTCTCTTTATCTACATATAATTTTGTATTTTCATCCCTTGATTGTAATATTTTAGATATTAGTTTTCTTTCTTTTTCATTTAATTTTGCACAATTTAGAGAACTATATAGAAACTTTCCCCTTTCTACATTGGTTTGTTTTTTTACACTAACTTCTTGATCATATAGGTCAAGCCAATTTCTGAGAGTTGGGTTCATTTTTTTATCAGAATGTGGAAATTTCAGAAAATTAGAAGTGATGAGTGAATTAGAAACTTCAGGATATCTACTTAATAATTCTTGTAAGGTTAGTTTCTCTAATTCAGGTTTTTTTATAAGTATTGGATTATTGGAAACTTTTAATTTTTTAATTGCACTAATTATAATTTTTCCATTTGTTTCGTCTCCACCTAAAATTTTGGAAATTTCTCTAGAAAACGCTTCTTCGCTTAATTCTCTGAAAAATAACTTACGTATATTTCTAGATAATTCAGCTGCATCTAAATCGTTTAGGTTATGTTTTTTAGCTACAGCATCTATTAAAAAAGTAATTTCAGTTGAAGTTAATAATTTTTGAAGTTTTTCTGAAATATTGTCATATTGTTTCCATTTATTTATAAATTCTTGTTCTGAATCATCTTTCAGGGCTTTCTCAGATACAAGCATTGGGTAGTAATTTTTATTATCTATTGTTTTCATGTGGTTAAATTAATAATTTACGTTATTTTAGCTACTTAAAGTTCTAATTCTTGACTTAAGGGTGTTTTTTCTTCTTTCCAGAGCTTGTTTTCTATGATTATCATTAGCAGTTAATGGACTTACATAACTTAATGTTTTAAGTTGACCATTTACTATTTCAAGCTCACTAGAAGCTTTAGACAAAGCATTTTCTCTTTTTTCTTGTTGTAAAATAGTTCGTCTTAGTGAAGATAGTCCTTCGGTAGATAAATTTTTAATTAAATCTTGTCTAAGAGCTGGATCTTTTATAAATTCAGCATTTATATGATTTTTTATCGCATCACCAGCTCTACCTCCTGCATTAATTTTCTTAATTAATTTAGTTTGTTTTGCCATATCTGCTGATGTATTTATCTTAGAAACTGAATTGTTAAGAGCAGTATTAGCTCCAGCACCAGTTGACATATAATAATCAAATACAGCATCAGCTCGACCATTTTGTGCAAATTGTTTCCTTAATTGTGCTGTTTGTTTGTTGATATTAGCAGGAGAAGATGTTGTATTGATTGTTGCTAATATATTCTTATAAGTATCACTATTACCATCTTTAAATATATCTTGAGATACATTTTTTAGTAGCGTTGCAGTTGCTTTAGTATCTTCAGAAAGTACTGTGAATGCTCTCGTTAAGTCTTTTTCTGTTTTAATAGTATCTTTTTGTTGTAATAATTTCTGAGCAGCTTTTCTTTCATTTTCATTTTTATTGTCTTTACCTGCTTTCTTTATAATAGTATCTAAATGTGCATCTTTGAGTTCTTTTTGGTATCTTAATTGATCTTTTTTGTCTGCACTTGCAGCTATATCACCTCCTTGAGCTTTTTGGTGAGCTAAGTCACGACTTCTTTCGTAACTTTCTTTTGGATTTGTGTGTACTGTATCCTTTACACGTTTATATGCTCCTTGAACAGAACCTATAGTTTTAGCTACTCTATTCCCAAGTCTATTGTCTAATACTCTTGCACCTGCTTTTGCTCCATAGAATGTAGCACCGATTCCTGCCTTGTAAACATTTTTTGTAAATCTTGTAGTCATTCCTCTTAAATTGCGAGCCTTATTCACTACAAATCCTCCAGCAGCTCCACCCATTTGTTGAGCTACAAGTACTCCAGACCAAAGCATAACTATTCCTGCTGAATATACTATAGCATCTCTAACCATTGGAGGACCAGAAATTCCATACCCATTTACAGTTGTAGATAATTTTTGCATTTCTAATATAAAAGTTGTTGAAATATAAACCATAAATACCATAAAAGGACCGATAAATGTCCACTTTAAAAGCTCATCCCACCACATATCAGAGAATTTTCGAGTTCCAGGAAATATTGCAGCAGCAAATCCGATTGGAGAAAAAATAAGTAATATTATAAATACAACAATACGTATCAAAAATATAGCAGCTATTGCAAAAAAGGTGATAGCAAAAAGCATGAGAAAAATACCAGCTACTATTTGATCCGTTACAGTTGCTCTATCATAAAGATCTTGTTGATCTTTGCCGTCAAGTGATATTGTATTTATAAGACCAGTGCCATCAGAAAGTGCTCCAAAGAAGTATTCACCTTTTGGTTCATCGGTAGGAGCAACTACTAATTCATCAAGTAAATAAAACATTAAGACATTTCCAGAATCCATCACAGCTCTACTTATAGGCCAAGAGAAATTAACTAGAAGTGCCATAATTATTATCATGACTAAAATATTACTTTTAAGTAAATGATACTTCTGTACCTGAAAAATTGTAGCAAATGCACTAAAAAGTAGAACAAATATAAACAATAAGTTTAGAATATCTCGAATAAATATCCACATATTATAAAGTGCCTTATCACTATCAGAATCAGAAAAGATTTTATTTAATATAGCTGGGTCCAGTATTTTACCTGAAATTTCAGTGCCCATTGCAGCAAAATTTGCCATAGGAAGCACAAAAACTACATGCACAAAACCCTTTAGCATTTTTTCAGCTGTAGTTTGTTCTTTGAATTCACATGAAGGCGCTTGAATACACTTTCTATAAGCTGGGTAGTTGGGCGTAGGAATTTTCACATAAGCTTTATAACATTTCAACTTACAATCTGAATCATTCTTTGCTAAAACATGATTTGTATTAAAAGACTTACCATTAAAAATAATAGGAGAAAACAATAAAACAGCTAGAAACAAACCCAGAAAAGATGCTTTCTTTACCTTGTTAAATTTTTTAGTTGTTAGATTTTTTAGGATATTCATGTTAATTCTTTAGATGTTATACAATACCTTCATTTCTAAGTATTTGTCTAGTTTCCATCGAAGCTTCTTTTATTAATTCTGTTTTAACTCTTGGGTTCATTGCAAGTTTCTTATATACTTCCCTTATTCTTGTGTTATTTGGCATTTCTTTTATAAAATCTTGTTGAGAAGCCATGTCTTTTAATGAAGTGTTTTCTGTGAAAACATTCTGCATAGCTAGTTCATCTTTAGCATCTATTCTATTTGTATGTTCTGTGTTAAGGCTATTAGTGAATCTAGTTTTGTCAGCAGTACTTATATTTTTACTGTTAAGTGCTCTCTCTAGAGATCTTGCGAAATCATCTACATCAGCATTGAAATCTACATCCCTCAATACTTCTGTTCTTAAGTTTAGAGTATTACTTCTGTTATTTGGATCTGTAAAATTAAAGCTTGCTGGTATAACTGTGTTTAGTAAGTCTTGATTTGATGTAATTCGCTCAGATTCTGAAAAAATCTTATTACCCTCATAAATTGCATTAGCGTTTCCTTCAGAGATATAGCGTTCCTTAACAGCTGCTTTTAATTTATCTCTCTGTTTAATACTTAGTCCAGTCTTTGATTCGATTGCTTCTATTAAGTTTTTGAAATCTTGTCCAGTTCCCTCTATTGCGTTATCACTAGCCGCATTTTGTATTAGTTGTAAACTTTCATCAAAATTATTTCCCATAAGTTTCATATTCTTAGTAAGACCTTTAGCGGTTCCTATAGAATCTTTTCTTGAAGCAATTTCCTCTACAGCAGCTTGTCTGTAGTATTTATTTTCTTTAGGGTTAGCAATAATTGCATTCAAATCTTCAGTATTTTGATTTTTCGTACGTTCTCTATGAGCTTTTATAGTATCTCTTCTGTGTCTTTCAATAGCATTATCTTCACCAAATTTCTCACGAGTTTTTGCAGAAGCTTCTTCTTTAGCTAATCTCCACTGTTCTTGTGATTTACTCTCATTATCCCAGTAACGTTTTTTATAACCTCTAATTCGCCCATCTATCCTAGCTAGAGGATTACCTACTTTAGAATCAGCATATTTTAGAGCTCCAAGTACTCCACCGCCTACAACTGCTCCTGTGCCCACAGCAACTTTTCTTCCAATGCGTTTTCCAATATTTCTAGCTCCACCTATTGCTGATTGAGCAACACTTCCACCTATCTTTTGACTTGCAGTAATACCTGTAAATATCATGATGAGCGCTACACTATAAAGGATAGCTCTATGTATAATTTGATATCCAGAAACTCCAGTAGTATGAACTTCTGTTAAAATTTTATCCATTATGGTGATGAATTTAACAGCAATAAAAATCATAAATAAAAGCAAAGGCCCGACAAAAGTCCACTTCAAAAGTGCACTCCACCACATGTCTGCAAATTTCTTTGTGCCAGGAAATATTGAAGCAGCAAAACCAATAGGAGAAACAACCAATAGTAAAACAAAAGCAGAAATTCTTATAAAAAATAAAATTGCATAAACTATAAATGCACAAGTAAATGCAAATATCATAACCAGTGAGAAAAAAGCATCAGAAACACCTTGATTCGCATAAGCTTTGGAGTCAGAATCTGGGACAAGTTCTTTCATTATTTTACTATCACTCCCAAGCATTCCAAACAAATCTTGACTTTTTGGCCCGTCAGAATCTACAAAGTTATCTAGGAAATAATACATAGTAATATTTCCCGCGTCTATTATAACTCTTGTTATAGGCCAAGAGAAATTAACTAGAAGTGCCATTACGATTATTGTTATTAAAGTATTACTTTTTAACAAATGATATTTCTGTACTTGAAAAATAGTAGCAAATGCGCTAAAAAGTAAAACAAATATAAAAAATACATTAAATATATCTCTTACAAAAGTCCAAATATCGTAAAGTGCATCATCCATCCCAACGAAGATTCCTTCAAATAACGCAGGGTCAACTATAGCTGCACTAGCATCTAAGCCAAATGTTAAGAACCAGGCAACAGAACTAGCAAGTAAATGCAATATGCCTTTTATAGCTTTTTCTATATTTGATTGATCTTCAACCTTAACATGATCGTTACTAGCAAATACTTGAGAAATATCTATAGAATTTAGAGTTAAACTTTCTGAAGTCATATCTACATTTAAGTTTAAAAAACAAAAAAGCAAAACAATAAATCCTGTTGCTTTTAGTATGTTTAATAAGTTGTTTTTTAATATTTTTTTCAAGGGATTTTAAAGATACTCTAATTAGTATTTGATATATAAATAATTATATCACAGAACTTATAAAAAATCATCTTAACATTAAAAGTATAACATAGTTTAAATTTTTTGTCAAATTTTTATATTTTTGCGGGGTGCGGCTATAAGTTTAACCCCATTTTCTGCAAGTATTTTTCGAAATTCTTCACTGATGTACCCAGCGTCAGCCCAAACTGTTCCATTCAAATTTTTCAATAAATTAATAACTGGATTACGGTCATCTACTGATGCAGTCGTAACTTGCAATGCAACAATTTGTTTATTTTCATTA
>JALWEZ010000130.1:3011-3588 GCA_027039165.1 Candidatus Moraniibacteriota bacterium | reverse complement strand
TCAGTATCATTTTAGGATTGGAATATACTGTATTAGTCTTGTAACTATCATAGCAGGTATAATACATAATGTGTTTTTGCACTAGAAACGGATACCTATTTCAGTACCACCTAGCATTGGACAAGACTTAAATTGCAAAAATATGTATAGCATGCTAACATATTAATGTAAGATTTTAATTAAACTTACAAGATCTTTAAAAAACAATAGCAGATGTAAATTCTGCGAAAGGAATTTAATAATGATAAATAGTGATGACTTTTTGATATTTTCTGGAGTTGCTATAATTATTGTAATACTATTTCTTCGATACGCTCATAACAGAATTAAAAGATTAAATAGAAAAATTCGTGAGTATAATAGTGAAATAGATGAATTTTTAGAACTAGGGGGAGAAGAATTTGTGGAAACTATAAATGAAGAGTATGATATAGATTTACCACAACCCAAAAAACTCAAAGAACATGATTTTACAGCTATTAATGTAGTTATAAAATATATCTATATTATAATTTTTCTATGGTTACTTTTTGTAATACTTAGTTGATTTTTTAAAAACTTTTGATATACTTTAATT
>JALWEZ010000130.1:0-3001 GCA_027039165.1 Candidatus Moraniibacteriota bacterium | reverse complement strand
TACAATAACTAATTAGGTTTTGAGAGGTTCTCATTTAACAAATTTCACACAAAAAGGATATAAAGTGAAAAAGTTATACAAATTTTTAAAAATTAATATGGTGGCGTTTTCATTGTTAACAATGATAAACGTCTTAGAAAATGATGGAAGAAGCACTCTAACCGTGCTTGCATTACTATCATTAGTAACTTATGTAATAGGAGAAATTCTATTGCAAACTTTATTTGAACCTAAAGACAAAAAATACACAAGAACAATAGGAATAATAAGTTGTTTTATTTCTTTTACAGTTGTCGTGGTTAGTGCTAAAGTGATGGGTTTCTTGTAAAATATAAATAAAGTGGTTTTCAAAATTGAAAACTGCTTTTTAATTTTGTGTTATAATTAGTGTAGCTTTATAAACAAAAATATATGAAAGGATTAACACAAAAAGAGGTAGAAAAAAAACAAAAAGAGTTTGGTTATAATGAAATAACTGAAAAAACTGAGAGTAATTTTATGAAATTACTTAAAAAATTTTGGGGACCTATTCCTTGGATGATTGAAGTCTCTATTATTCTTTCGGCAATTTTGCATGATTGGGTAAATTTCTATATAATTTTGGTTTTACTTTTTGTAAATGTAATAGTAGATTATTTGCAAGATGCCAAAGCCTCTAAAGCATTAGCAAAATTAAAAGAGACACTTGCTCAAACTGCCATTGTTCTTCGTGATGGAGAATTTAAACAAATTCTTGCACGTGAAATAGTGCCAGGAGATATTATAAAATTAAAAATTGGAGATATTGTAAGTGCTGATGCTATTATTATTTCAGATGGGTATTTGCAAGTTGATCAATCCATGCTTACAGGTGAATCGTTACCAGTCCAAAAATCCAAAAAAGATAAAGTTTTTTCAGGCTCTATTATAAAGCAAGGTGATGTACTTGCAGAAGTTACTGAAATTGGAAAAAATACTTTTGTAGGAAAAAGCGGGGATCTTATCCAAAAAGCTCAAGAAGAAAGTGTAAGTCATTTTCAAAAAGCAATTTTAAGAATAGGACATTTTCTAATTATATTATCAATTTTTGCGGCTAGTATAATCATTATAGTATCATTAAATAGACATGATTCTATTTTGGAAGATTTTCGTTTTGTTATGGTGCTTCTTATTGCATCTATACCAGTTGCACTTCCTGCGGTTTTATCCGTTACTATGGCAGTTGGAGCTCTAAAGATAGCGAAGAAAAAGGCAATTGTTAAAAATCTTTTTGTGATAGAAGAAATGGCAGGAGTTGATATTTTGTGTTCTGATAAAACTGGGACACTTACTCAAAATAAGCTTAGCGTACAAAATCCAATAGTTTATGATGGTTTTAGTGAAAAAGATTTGTTTTCTTGTGCTTCACTTGCAAGTAAAAAAGAAAATAAAGATCCTATAGAAATTCCTATATATGATTATATAGATAAAAACAATTTAAATTTAGATACAGAAAATTATAATTTAATTTCTTTCATCCCATTTGATCCAATCAAAAAGAAAGTAGAGGCTACTTATGAATATAGAGGTAAAAATTTTGTGTTTTATAAAGGCGCTCCACAAGTAATTGCAAATCTACTAGTTGACAAAAACATGAGAAAAAAGATGCTTAGTGATGTTGATAAATTAGCCAAAAGAGGATATAGATCTCTTGCAGTTGCTTTTCGAGATGATGAATTTAATATCATGACTAGAGCTATTGGAATTATTCCTTTCCTAGATCCTCCAAGAAAGGATTCGGCGGAGGTTATACAAAATATTAAGTCTATGGGTATTAATGTCAAGATGCTTACGGGAGATAATCAAGCAATAGCCCAAGAAATCGCAAAAGTACTCAAAATTGGTACAAAAATTCTTCCTGTTGCAGAAATGCGCACTGGAAGTTTACTTCAAGAATATACATCTCTTGCAAAAATAATTGCAAAGGGAATTTATAAAAAATTAGACAAAAAAATTTCAGAGGATGATTTGCTAGTTTTTGGTGAAGAAATTGCAAACTCTGTAAAAAAAGAATTAAAAGAATTTGAGATAACTGATGGATATATAAAACAACATGAATCAGATATTATAGAGCTCATTGAAAGAGCAGATGGTTTCTCAGAGGTTCTTCCAGAAGACAAGTATTTTATAATAGAAAAATTGCAGAAAAATAAGCATTTTGTGGCCATGACGGGAGATGGTGTAAATGATGCGCCAGCACTCAAAAAAGCAGATGTAGGAATTGCTGTTTCTGGTGCTAGTGAAGCCGCAAAAGCTGCTTCTGATATAGTTTTGTTCGCTCCAGGGCTTTCTGTGATAAACAGCGCAGTAGAACTTGCACGTGAAACATTTGAACGAATGAAAGGATATGCCACATTTAGAATTGCTGAGACTATACGAATTGTGCTTTTTATGTCACTTTCTATTATCGTCTTTAACTTTTATCCAGTTACGGCTGTTATGATAATAATTCTAGCACTTCTCAATGATATTCCAGTTATGATGATAGCTTATGATAATGCACCAACTAGTAAAAAATCTCTGCAATGGAATATGCGTGAAGTTTTGACTGTTTCAAGTGTGCTTGGGATAGCTGGTGTAATATCATCTTTTCTACTTTTTTATTTTTTGGAAGTAAATAATTATCCATTAGCACTTATTCAGGCAATGTTATTTTTGAAACTTGATGTTGCTGGACATTCAACTCTATATCTCACACGAACTGGTAAAAATCATTTTTGGCACAAACCTTATCCTTCGCTTAAGTTTTTCATTCCAGCGTTCACTACTCGCATAATAGGTACACTTGTTGCAGTTTATGGTATATTTATGGAGCCAGTTGGTTGGGAAATTGCTGGTCTTATCTGGATTTATGCACTATCTTGGTGGATACTAAATGACTTTATAAAAGTGTGGACTTACAAAATAATTGCACGTATGTCGGCGTTAAAAATAAAAAATAAATCTTAATAAGTAATATGTTACTATGAATCAAAATACAGAA
>JALWEZ010000129.1 GCA_027039165.1 Candidatus Moraniibacteriota bacterium | reverse complement strand
CATTTACCTCTACTAATTTAAAATCTAAATTATTTTTTTCAATATTCTCTTTTTTGTCTGTGCTGTCTAATTCTAAATTTACAGTCTGAGACTTTATTGTTTCTAATTCTAAATCACCCGTCCAAAACTTCTTTTTCAATTGCACCACATTAAACAAAGGTGTTAGTGATTCTTTTGCAATAGATTCAAAAGCCATGTCTTTACTATAAACACTTTTGAGTTTTAACTTAGCATCTCCAATGTCAACACTTTTCAAAACTTCAATATCTGCACCAACCTCCAGTTTAGATTCTGATAAAGATGAGTTTGATATTAATATTGTTGCACTATCTACATTTATGACTTCTTTTATTATAACCCACTCATCTTTCCACTCTCCATTTGATTTTAAATTCAATATATCTTTTTCTAATTTTGGAATATTGTTAATATTATTAGTTTTAGCCCCTTTTGTTTCAAAAACTATAGCACCTTCTCTTAGAAAATTAAATTTTATCTCTATTTTTGCATCCCCTATCGGATTAGGTATTTCTTCTGCTACATTTCCATCTACTAGTATAACTTCATCTACTGCCTCACTAGACGTATATTTAATATCACTTTTTGTTTTATCTTTAATAATATCAAATTTTACACCAAGATTTTTCAAACTTGTCCTTCTTTCGAATGCACCATCAACCATTACTCCCACATCACCAAGTTTTACAGGTTCACCTGGTAACCATGTTGTAAAATAACCTAATTCTTTTTTAATTTCTGTTATAAACTTTGATTTTATACTTTTATTAAATAAACTCATATTTTTAGATTAAAAATTAACTTGTCCCTACTTAATTAAGTAGGGACAAATCACCGACTAAAATACTACTACATAAATCCCTGGTGGTTCTGGTTGTGGATTTATACTTACATTATTAACACTAGAATTAGCATTAAAACTTGTAGTGTTTAATAAAAAAACAAACGCAAAAACACCTAAAAATAGAAATTTTTTCATTATTTTTCACCTCCCTTCGTTTCAAACATTTCCAAACTTAATGAATTAGAAAGTCCTAAATTTCCAACTCGCTCTCTAACAAGTGCTGACATATATGCTCCAACTCCCAATTTTTTGCCAATATCTCTAGCAAGTGAGCGAATGTAAACCCCTTTTGCACATATTATTCTAAGTTCTAATTTTGGATAATCATAATTCAAAATTTCTATTTCCTTTACAAAAACTTTTCTGGACTTCATTTCAACTTCCTCACCACGCCTTATTCTTTTGTATGCTTCTTGTCCGTTAATTTTGATTGCACTGTACACTGGTGGAGTCTGCTCGATTTCTCCTATAAACTTAGTAATAGTTTGTTTAACCTCTTCGATTTTTGGTATTTTATTTACTTCCACATCAGAAATAGGACCCTCGCTGTCATCAGTCTCGCTCACTTTTCCAAATGTTGTCTCTGCTCTATACACCTTTTCAGAAGCCACATATTTATCAATTTGCTTAGTAAATTGCCTTCCAATTGCCACGACCAAAACTCCCTCTGCAAGAGGATCTAGAGTGCCACCGTGACCTACTTTTATTTTTTTATTTCCACTTTTTTCTCTTGCCCACCATTTTACTTTTTGGACTGCTTTTTGTGAGCTTATGCCAATTGGTTTATTGATTGCAAAAATTCCCTCTACATTTTCAGACAATTTATTATATAACTGTGTTTTCATCAAAAATTATTAATTTATTATCTGCATCAAGTGTCACTTTAATTCCTAAAGGAAAAACATAATTTTCTACATTGTGCCCCAAATCACCGATTTCAAGAATTGGAAAATTATAATCACTAGTAATTTCAAGTAAAATATCCCGCACTAGTCTTCTATTTATCCCTTGACTAGAAAAATCCTCAAACCAGCCCAGCACTAAACCATTTATTTTATCAAAAACTCCACTTAATTTCAGAACTGTCAAATAACTATCTATCTTATAATCAGCCGAAGTTCCTTCTAAAAATAATATTTTATCTTGAAATGAATCCACATAACCTGAAGCAATCAGATTTATCAAAGTTCCTAAATGTCCACCAATTAATTTACCTTGCGACTTACCCGCTCTTAAAGTTTTCCAATGAAAACTTTTCAAATTTTTATTTTCTTTATTATTCCAATCTTTATTTTCCTCTAATCTCCCCGCATTTCCATCAAAAAAAGTCTTGTAAATATTTTCTTTAATTTGTGGAGATAGAGAACGACCAAATGTAAACAATAAATCTGGTCCATGGTACGTTACAAGTCCAGTTTTATAGTTAATTGCATTTAGTAAATTTGTACCATCAGAAATTCCAGTGAATATTTTTGGGTTATTTTTTATAAGATCATAGTCCAGTTTATCCAAAAGCCCATTAGCACTATATCCTCCTTGTGCCATTATTATCATTTTTACTTCTAGGTTTTGCCACGCAAGATTAAAATCATTAGCTCTTTCTTCTACTGAGCCTGCACTATAGAAATACTTATCAAATATCTTTTTTGTATAAGTTACTCTAAGACCTAAATCTTTTTTCAGAAATTCAATGCCAGAGTTAAACAAATCCATTAAATTTTTGGTTACAGGAGCTGACGGTGTAACAATTGCTACTAAATCACCAGCTTTTAATTTTTGAGGTTTTAAAGTCATAATATAGAAATCTCATCTTCTGGTATTATCTCCCCATACAAATCAATTCTTTCCTCTGTGTCTGAATCACTAAATATTATAATTCTCTTATCATATTCAGAACGATAATTCCAAATGCCCTCACTATCTCCTTCAGAAAAAAAATCTCCCAAATTAACTTCTGTAACAACGGCGTACTCAACATTATTAAATTCAAAATTCTCTAAATCAAATTCTATGTTTTTTGGAAAAGGTTCATCAACATCTAAATCTATTTGTTCCAGTAAAATAAACAATTCTTCTTCTAAATTACTTATAATAACTTTTTCATCACTTAAAAATATCTTTTGAAATAAGTGACCTGATTCAGTTTTAAATTCAACCACTTCTTCTACACTAAACTCTTTATTTTTAATTTCTACAATTGAATCCAGAGTAATCTCATTCCTAAATTCCTGCACATTCATAATTTAAATTTAATTTATTTTTAGATTAACTTTATATAAATAATAACACAACTATTGATTCCTCTCAAAAATAGCTTGATTATAGACATCTAACAATTTGTTTGTACATGCTGTTACTGTATAATTTTGCCTTGCATATTTCAAAGCTTCTCTTGAGAGTCTTTCTCTGTCAGATGTATTTTTAATACACTTAGAGATAGTGTAAGTCATATCATTTACAGAATGAGCTGTAAGATAACCAGTTTCGCCATCAATTACCATATCCCTTACTCCACTAGAATCTATTGCGACAATAGGTATTCCCATATACATTGCTTCTGATATAATAGTACCCTGTGTTTCTGTAGTAGAAGCATACACAAATATATCACTGGAATCTAAATAATCCTTAACTGATTCCCTTTCTATTTTTCCTGTAAAAATAACCCTACCCTTTATTAAATCATCATTTAAAATTTCTCTTACCTTATCTGATAAATCACCCTCACCTCCAAATAAAAAGTATGCATTTTTGTTTTGTAAAAGCACTTTTTTCATAACTTCAGCCAAAAAACAAACATTTTTTTCTTGAGTTAATCTAGATATAGAACTTATTAAAGTAACATTATTTGGAATATTGTATTTTCCCCTCACATCTTGTCCATTTGGATGAGAAAATAATTCTTCATCTACACCTGAAGGAACTATATGCACATTTTTATTAGAAAAACCTTTACTTTTTATATTTTCAAGCATTGAGTTAGTAGGCACTATCACATGGTCTGCACTATCTGCAAAATTTAGTGCATTATCTATTATCCATTTTGCAGCAAATTTGTGAGGAATTGGATAAACATAATGAGTATATTTATCATAGATTGAGTGCCATGTGTAGATAAGTGGTATGTTTTTTTCTTTTGCCCAACGCTTACCTTGCGCTCCTACTAAATTTGGATGCTGAGCATGAATCAAATCAAATTTCATACTTTTAATTTGTTTGTGCATTTTTGGATCGTATGGAAATGCTAATGAAAAAGGTAATTTTGTAGGAGCTTTAACTGCTGAATATCTATAAACATTCGGTAAGTCTTCCTGAACTTCTCCTACCCACTCTGGTGCAAAGATTGAAACTTTGTGTCCCTGTTTTTCTAATCCTTTTCTAAATCCCTCAATAGATGTACTTATCCCATATGGATTTGGAAGATAATTATTTGTAAATATACCTACATGCATAAATTTAATTGTATTAATTATTTTTCACACTCTTTTATAAAATCAATAATTTCATCAAAAATATAATTGTTTTTACTATCTCCTATAAAATTATGATATGCATTTTTTATTTTTCTTTTTTTTATAAATCTAGAGTTTAAATTTTTTTCTAATTTTTTCATACTTCTTCCAGAAATTACATGATCATCTCTTGATTGAATTATCATAGTTGGACTTGTGATTTTATTGAGATGTGCAAGTGAGACTTTAACTGTATAAAAAGCTTGATACAAACTATTTATCGGATACCTTTGATATGATATCATTTGAGTAAGACACATATCTTTATTTCCTAATATTTTTGGATAACTTTTACTTTTATACTTTTTTCTCTTACACGTCGCTCTCCAAAGCAAATACAATATTTTTTCATACCTTATCCTATATGGTGTACTCATAAGAAAAAGTCCAGATACTTGTTTTTTTGATGCAAGTATAAGTGCAAGTGTACCACCAAAAGACATTCCTCCTACAAACACTTCATCACATTCCTTTTTTAACTTATCATAAGCCAAAAATACGTCTTTTACCCAATCTTTCCATTTAACTGGTTCTAAATCTTCTGGTTTTGTCCCATGTCCTGAAAGAAGTGGTGCATAAACGCTAAATCCTTTTTTGTGTAAATATTCACCAAGTGCCCTCATTTCATAAGGAGTAGAAGACCAACCATGTATAAGCAATATTCCTTTTTTATTTCCTCTTAAGAAGAATGGGGAATTTATGATACCAGTATCTTTGTAAAATTTTTCTATATGCGGTGGTAACTTTTTTTTATTATTTACAAGCTTTTTTTTAGTTTTTTTAATCATATTCATAGCTTGATTTATAAATGTATTATATACCTATAAACTTAAGCAATCAAGTGTTTATATTTAATCTTTTGGTGTAAAATATATTTATTAGTATCTATAAAAAATAATTTAAATATATGAAGAAAAAAGTCGTTTTGGTAATAGTAGATGGACTAGGTTACACTAAAAAGAAAGAATATAATGCTTTTCTAAACGCAAAAACTCCAGTTTATGATGATTTATTCAAAAAATATCCAAACTCACTACTAAAAACTTCTGGAAAATCTGCAGGACTTCCAGATGGTCAAATGGGAAATTCTGAAGTAGGTCATCAAACAATTGGAAGCGGTAGAGTTTTGTATCAAGATATCATAAAAATAAACAACGCAATAGCACAAAACACCCTCAAAAATAACCAAAATTTAAATAAATTTATAGAAAACAGCGACGCTATTCATTTAATTGGATTACTTAGTGATGGTGGTGTACATTCTCACATAAATCATTTTTTGTACTTAATAAAAATTTGTGCTCAAAAAAAGAAAGTTTATCTGCATATTTTTAGTGATGGACGTGATGTGTCTCCAAAAAGTATAAAAAAATATTTAAACATATTAAAGAAAGAACTAAAATCATACAAAAACGTAGAGATAGCTACACTATCTGGAAGATATTGGGCAATGGATAGAGACAAAAATTGGGATAGAACCGAAAAAACTTATTCAGCAATTATGCAAGCTAAACCAAAAACAACAGTCAATGTACAAACATATATTAATAATTCTTATAAACAAAATATTTTTGATGAGTTTATAGAACCTATAGCTTTTGAAAATTATCAAGGAATTAAACCAAATGATGGAATTATATTTATAAATTTTAGAAATGATAGAATGCGTGCAATTACAGAAACTTTAACAGAACACGATTTCAAAGAATTTCAAAGAGATTTTATTGTCAAAAATTCTCTAACAATGACTAAATATGATGAAAAATTTAAGTGTAGTATAATTTTTCCAAAAGAGATGCCTCAAAACTCCTTAGGTGAAATAATTGCAAAAAATAAACTAACACAAGCTAGAGTTGCTGAGACAGAAAAATACGCTCATGTTACGTTCTTTTTTAATGGTGGAATTGAAACTCCTTTTGTAGGTGAAAGTAGATGTCTCATAAAAAGTCCAAATGTTAAATCCTATGATCAAAAACCTCAGATGTCCGCTCAAAAAGTTTGCGAAGAAACTCAAAATTTCATGGAAAAAGAAATTGATTTTATAGTGGTTAATTTTGCAAATTGTGATATGGTGGGTCACACTGCAAATTATGAAGCAACCATAAAAGCTGTAGAATGCGTAGATTCTCAAATTGGCAAATTACTAAAAAAAGCAAAAGAAAAAAACTACTCAATAATTTTGAGTAGTGATCATGGTAATTGTGAAGAAGTACTTGATGTAGGTGGAAATCCTATTACCAAACACACAACAAACGATGTTTATTGCTTTTTGATAGATGATAAAGTAAATAAAATTTCAAACGGTAGGTTAGATAATATAGCACCAACTATTCTTAAATTATTAAATTTAGATATCCCCCAAGAGATGAGCAAGTCTCTCTTTTAGTGAATATTTAAAATCTAAATTATAAACAGTATACTCCCCCAAATCATAATGCTTACCAATTACATTATATTTTTTAGGTACACTCTTTATTCTTTTTTGAAATTCCTCATCTGTTTCATTCTCTTTTGGATACTCTACCCAAAATATAGGTTTTTTACAACCGTCTAACTCTTTTTGCTCCTCCCACATAAAAGCATTTTCAACTAATACATAGTCGTAATACCCTTCTAAATCCTCCCAGATATAAATACAATTTTTAAGCATTACCTTTAATCCTTTACTCATTGCATAATTTGAGAGAAGTTGAAAATATTCAATTGCTTTTTTTGAGTTTAAATTAAACCCACTAGAAAACTTACCCTCATTTTCATAAACATTGACATTATCAAATTCTACACCATCAAAGCCTTTTTCTTTTGCTAGTGCAATTCTTTTCTTCATTATCTCAATAATTCTTTCATCTGTTATATCAACAGCTCTTTCTTTTTCCCAGTTTTCAAGTTTGCTACCTATCGCATCTTTTGGGAAGTCCGCAGTATCTGGACGGTTAGTTTCATAAGAACCAACAGAAATATAAGCAAATACTTCACCATCATATTTCTCAACCTCTTTTTTTGGTGTATCAAACAAATCAACGTCTATAACGTCTGCCCTTGGTTTAATTTGTCCTCCGTAGAGATAATAATTGAATTTTTTCATTTTTTCATTCCTTCAGATAAGTTAAATTTAGTGTTTTAAACACAATCCCATCTTGCAACAAGCATAGCACACTAATTCAAATATTGCAAATTTTTTATATAGTAACTATTCCAACCATTGCAACTTATGTATGTCTAGCACAAAAATCATTACTATCCAGTTTTTAAAAATCAAACTCAATAGATTGTAAAAATTATCTCAGAGCCTATCTAAAAATAAAAAAACTACCTAGTAAGTAGTTTTTTGTAATCTGCTCCGAGAGAGGGATTCGAACCCACGACCAATTGGTTAACAGCCAACTGCTCTACCACTGAGCTATCTCGGATCAACTTATAATTGTATTTTTCAACAACTATAAGTATATTATAATGTATTTTCAAAATAAATCAACCCTAGTAATCTTTTAGCTTTTTTGCAGCTTCGTTTTTTCGAATTTTATCCAGTGCTTTAGCTTCAATCTGACGAATTCTCTCACGAGTAACCCCGAAATCTCTACCAACCTCTTCCAAGGTATGAGTTACACCATCATCAAGTCCAAACCTAATTCTTAGAATTTTTTGTTCACGAGCTGATAAATCTTCTAATACGTCTCTTACATGTTCTTTGAGTAGTAAGAAAGAAGCACTCTTACTTGGCATAGCTGTTACTGTATCTTCTATGAAATCACCCAGTACGCTATCATCATCACTATCCCCAACTGATGTCTCCAGAGATACTGTATCTTGAGAAATTTTTTGAATATGCCTTACCTTATCAATTGGCAATTCCATTTCCATAGAAACTTCTTCTGCGAGAGGCTCTCTTCCTAACTCCTGTGAAAGCCTCCTTACAACCTGCATGTATTTATTTATAGTCTCCACCATATGTACAGGAATTCTTATAGTACGTGATTGATCTGCAAGTGCTCTTGTAATAGCTTGTCTTATCCACCAAGTCGCGTAAGTAGAAAACTTAAAACCTTTAGTATAATCAAATTTCTCTACAGCTCTAAACAATCCTATATTTCCTTCTTGAATTAAGTCCAAAAGAGAAAGACTAGTTGAGCGTCCAACATATTTTTTTGCAATAGAAACAACTAGTCTCAAATTTGCTTCTGTTAATTTTTTCTTTGCTGATTCATCTCCTTCTGTTATAGCTTTAGCAATTTCAAATTCTTCTTTACTTTTAAGAAGTGGGGTGTGTCCAATTTCTCTCAAATACATTTGCACAAGATCTCCACCGCCTCCAATTTGCTCCTTTGCTCTTTCTACAAGTAAAACATCTTTATTTCTTCTAATTTTCCTCTTTTCTTTACTCTTTTCATTTAATTTTTTCAATCTTTGGTCAGAAGCTACTATCTCTATATTATATTTATCTAGATTTTCATAAAAAGTTTCCAAATCACTCAAATCTTGCTCAACGTCTGGCATAGCCTTCATAATCTCATCCTCTGTTACAAAACCTCTCAACTTTCCTCGTTCTAATAATATATTTATTTTATTGCTAGGATTATTTTTTGTATCCAGTATTTGACTAGCTTTTACTTTAATTTCCGATTCTATCTCTTTATCAAAAGATTTTTTTTCTCTTATAACTTTAACTCTTTCTTTTTTCTTCTTTTTAGTCACTATTCTTGGATTTTTAGTCATAAAGACTTGATTAATAATTATTTAATAAATTTTGAAACTCTTTCATAATTTCTTTTTTTCTTTCGTTATCGCCCTCCATTTCCACTTGTCTCAAACGCTCTGTCATATACTGTATTTTATTTTTTTTATGAATTTTCATAAGACGTGTTATATACTCATTCATACTATCTTCTGGTTTTATGTCTCCATATGTTTTTTCATAATAACTTTTAAATTTTGCAGTGCTTCTATATAATTTTTCATATTGTGGATACTTTTCTATAAATTTTCCTATCTCATAGTTAACTTCTTGTCCATTTTTTATAAGTTTCTTTATGATTTCATAACCTTCTACTCCAAAAAGTTTATCTGAATATTTGCCTAATTCTCTCCATGCATTCGGAAATACACAAGCACACAAAAAAATTGTATTTATTAACTTGTTATTTTTCATTTCATTAGTTTCAATTTCACGCTTTTGTGCTTTGCTTTTTTGTACCACTCTTGACTTTTCTGGAATTTTTGGATTTACATAATTTTTTGAAATTTTAAGTAAATCATCAAGAGCATCCTTTACTAAAGAGGTTGTCGTATTGAACGCATTTGCACATCTTTTTATCCATTCTTGTTTTTCTATTGAATTATCTATAACAGCAATTAACTCAAGTACACTGTCTATAGCTTCTCTTTTTCCATGTGGAGTGGTTATATCAAATTCTTGTTTTGCTACATCTACAAAAAAGTCCAATGCATTTTTTGCATTTTTTATAATTTCTACTAATTCTTTTGGATTTTTTGCTACTATATCTGCCGCATCCTTTCCATCTTTTAAAGAAACTAAACTTAACTGTATATCATTTGCAAGACATGCTATAGAACTCCTTCTAGCGGCCTTTTTACCCGCCTCATCTGCATCAAAAAACAATACAAAGTTTTGAGTTTTAGTTTTTAGAGCTTTTATATGTTCATTTGTAAGTGCTGTACCTGAAACCGCTACTACATTTTCAATTCCCGCCTGATGTGAAGCAATTACATCAACATTCCCTTCTACAATTATTACTAAATCTTGTTTTCTTATAGATTGCTTAGCAAGATGAATTCCATATAAAATATTGCTTTTATGGTAAAGCGCAGTCTCTGGAGTGTTTATATATTTTGCTTGAGAATTTGAATCATTTGGAAGTATTCTAGCTGTAAAACCCACGATACGTCCCAGAGCATCTGCAATTGGAAAGATTATTCTATTTCTAAATCTATCATACTGACCTCCGTTTTTCTTTGAAACGCAAACTCCGGTTTGTAGCAACTCAAAAGGTTTATAACCTTTTGATAATAAAAAATTTTCAAGATTGTTCCAATTATCTAGTGCAAAACCTAATTGAAACTTTTTAAGAATTTCTTCTGATAAACCTCTATTTTTTAAATAATCTACTACCTGTTTTTGTCCAGAGTTTTGCCATAATTGTTTTTCATAAAATTCAGTTGAATGCCTCAAAATATCATACAACCTAGATTTCATATCCTGTGCATCTTTCTGTTGCTTAGTATAAACAGTAAGATTAATTCCTGCCCGTTGTGCAAGTAATTTAAGAGCTTCTCTAAAATCTAATCCATCTATTTCCATGATAAAACTTATAATATCTCCTCCTGCCTCACATCCAAAACAATGATAAGTTTGTCTATCTTCATTCACAACAAATGAAGGAGTTTTTTCTTCATGAAAAGGACATCTTGCCTTATAATACGATCCAGCATTATTTAATTTTACATAATCCCCAATAACATCTACAATATTTAATCTTTCTTTTATTCTAGAAACATCACTTGTCATATTTTAATCTTCATTAAATTAAATATTTTTTAACTTTAAAGCCCTATACTTAATAATACTAAAAAAATCGCCAAAATATTTCATTTCTTTTTATTTTTAAGTTTAAGTTTTTTCTCCCAATAGTGTGTCACAAGATACACAGAACAAAGCGAAGGAAATATACTATAGAGCGAAACTTCTTTCAGTGCGTAACTATACATAAGTAAAAAAAATAAAAAAATATTTATTATTATAACAATTACGTTAACTTTTTCTCTTTTAACCATAAAATAATATCTTCTAATGAACAAAAACACGGGAGAAACCCGTATTCTATATTGTCGGGGTACAGGGATTTGAACCCTAACTAAAACGTCCCAAACGTCTCGTGCTACCGTTACACTATACCCCGAAAACGACTTATTTATAGTTTACTATATATCTCAAAAAAAATCAAATTTTTAAAAATGACAAAAAAATATCTTTTGTATTATAATGAAA
>JALWEZ010000128.1:10507-11515 GCA_027039165.1 Candidatus Moraniibacteriota bacterium | reverse complement strand
CTTCTATAGAATTTAAAGATATAAGTGTATCAAATAATAATTTACATATAGATGTAAGTATTGATTCTCCATTTGGAGTTAAAGAAATTATATACAAAATAAATGGAAATGTTATAGACTCAACAGATTCTCACGATACAACTTATACTTTACCTGATAATTTAAATAATTCTTCTATAACTGTAAGTGCAACACTAATCGACAATGCTGATAATGAAACTACCACAGAAAAAACGAAGCAAATTTCTTTTTAAGAATTTACCAAAAAATAAAAATCCTCTTAAAAAATTATTTAACTACCGGTAACATATTCATCTGCCAAACCATCATACCACCAGAAATATCCACTGCATCTATACCATAACTTTCCATAAGTCCTGTAACCATTGCAGATCTAGAACCAGTTAAACATATAAAATAAACAGTATCTTTTTTCTTTAGTTCTTCAATGTTCTCCATAATTTTTCCTGTAGGAATATTTACAGCTCCTTCTATATGACCTTCTTCGAACTCAAATATCTCTCTAACATCTACTAAATAAACATTTTCTCCATTATTTATAATCTCATTTAACTCTGCTGGTGAAATACTTTTCATATTTTTAAATTTTAAAAAAATTAAGCTATAGAAATATAATATCAATAATATAACCTTTTGTACATATTTATTTTTAAATATAACCTATCACAGATCAACTATCCAATAATTCAATTAATTGATTTGGAGTATCTAAAACTGCATCAGGCAAAAAAGATAAAAGCACTTTCTTTGAATTGAAGCCCCAACTTACTCCAATAACAGAAATATCTATTTTTTTAGATGCCTCTACGTCATGCACTTCATCTCCTATATAAATCACATCATTTTTATTTATTTCAAATTTTTTAAAAATTTTAGTTAAAGCTTTATCTTTACCAAATATATTTTTTGAAGCACAAACAAAACTAAAACAACTCTTTAGTTCGTTATTTTCTAGAAAAATTTCAACATTTTCTTTTGTGTTTGATG
>JALWEZ010000128.1:0-10497 GCA_027039165.1 Candidatus Moraniibacteriota bacterium | reverse complement strand
TTTTATTTCTCTTTTAAATTCATTTGTGCACTGATAAATCAAAAATGGAGCTTTCGATTTACTAATATTTAACTCTTTAAATAATTCTGATAATTTTAAATTTCTAAGATTTTCCAAGTCTTTTTGTTTCACAGTTTTAAGTCCAAAACTAGGAGCATTATTATTGTAAATTTTTAAAATTACATCAAAAGTATCTCCTAAAGTACCATCAAAGTCAAAAATTATAACACTTTTATTCTTATACATTCAAATTAAATTTCATTCCATTTATCTATTTCAAACATTTCTTTTGATGGAAACATAGGAGGTGGTGTTTCATTGAGTTTTGCATTAAATATTATATTTTGAGCGGAAAATCCATAATCCGGAGAACCAGAATATTTAAAATTTATTCTTTTGTTACTCGCAATTGAGCCAAAAATAGTAATTTCTGATTTAAATTCTGTGCTCCAATGAGCTCCATCTGGCTCTATCCAACCAACAGCACCTTTTAAAGCAAATAAAGAAGCATCAATTTCTAATTTATTTTTACTACCTTTTATAAAACGTATATCATTTTCTGCTATAAGACCTAAAACACTATTTGAATCTGAATAAAGTAAATCATCATCCCCTAAATAAATATTTGGACTATAGCCTTCTCTTTCGTCATACGCAACAATTGTTAATTTTTTATTAGGCCCTAGCGTTCCATCAATCCAAACATTTCCTTCTACATATAAAACGGCATTATTAGGAATGACTTTTATTTGAGAATTTTCTGTATCGAAATATTTTAAAGTTTTTTCATTATAACCAGTAACTGTAGAAATATTTATTGTACCATCTGAATTTAAATTAATATATCTACCAAATTTACTGTCTTCATCTTGTTCAAATAATAAAGAGTCTGAATTTGCTTGGGCACGGATAGCATGAATACCAGAAACAGCATTTTGAAAATCGACTCTTTGCACAGGAAAAACCTTTCCAGCGTTAAATGTTGCAGTTCCATTCACTCCATCAACTGTACTTGCCCCATTATAATAATCTTCAACAGAAGAATAAACTATATTATCAACTGTAGCATTATCTAATTCAAAACCTTCATTTCCATGAATTGTTCCATATATAGTAGAGTTAGAATCAAACTTAGTGTATTTATTTGTAAGTATCACATATTCACTTAAAGAAGGTTTTCTAATTCTTGCTGTTACTGACTTTTTGATATTTGGTTTATTTTTTGTCCAACCCGTTACTTTTATAGTTAATTCTGAAGAAAAATATGTAGTTGGTTTAGTAACACAAATTGAATAATATCCTACCTCATTTCCAGAGCCATCTTTATAAACTGATACATAAGCTTCTGTGCCATCACTATCATCATTATCAATATCTCCATCATTATCAGAGTCATAATTATCTGGACTTGAATCACTATCTTCACAATCTCCATCTTGATTATCATCCACTCCCACAGCACTATTCCAAAAATTATTTATTTGAGTAGTAGTCATAGTTTTTCCTTCTATATTATGACCCAAATACCATCTATAAAAATAAACTCCAGCTTCTGCTATTTGAATTGATTGTTCTTTGGGCTCTGCAAAAAAACCTAATTTAAAATTACTAACAACAAATTGCAAAAGTGAAACCATTACAAAGCTAGTTATTCCTATTATAATAATGCCATATACCATAGCACTTCCTTCTTTTATTTTTTTGAAATTCTTTATTAACATATATTTATGGTGAAGAAGTAGATTTTTTAGCTGCTAAATTTCTGATATTAATAAATGTCTCTACTTGAGTATTACCTTTTTTCTGTTTTGGATCAACGTTTATATTCAAAAGAATTCTAATTAGTTCAATTTTTGTTTTATCTACTGGAGAAGTTAGTTTATTTGCTAAAATTGTATCATGATCAAAGTCACCCAGTAATTCAAAGTCTCCATAATAAGTGAATAATGGTCTTTGACTTGTTTCTGTTCCATCTATATCAGTACAAACTGCACCAGCATTTATCAAATCTTGTTCAGAATAACACAACCCATCATCTCCAGTAAAATCTTTTCCACCACATGGAGTCTTAGTAGCTGTTAGATAAACAATATTACTCTCATTAGCTCCTCTTACATACAGATTTATATCATTACCTCTATTATTTTTTTTAATTTGCTCACTATGAGTACCAATTGGTCCATCAGTTAAACTCCAAGAAAATCCAGTGGCATTACTACAAGAAAAATATAGATGCTTATTCAGATCATCAGAGCCACAACCACTCTCTGAACCTGTATTTATTTTCATTCTATTTTTTTGATCTGCGCAATTAGCATCACTTGGATTATAACATTCCCAAGTAGCATCATCAGAAGATGTATGTCCAAATGTTCTAAATGCAATTATATCATTTATCATATGGGAATCACTAGTCACCACATCATGAGGTAAATTATTTTCAAGCCATGACTCATTTGTTGCTTGAACTCTAATTTGCTCTATATTTGTAAAATTAGCCAAAATTCCACTATTTAATATATTGTCTGAATCATAATATAAATTTGATACTTGATCATAACTTGCTTCATTTGTGCTTCTATTACCCGCAGCAACCAAAACCCAACCATCATCAGTAACTTGAGTGCTAAACTCATTTCCTTCTAAATTAAAATAATATTGACTAGCATGCTTGACATTTCTTGCCATACCAATTGAAGTAAATCTATTTCCTGCAGAACCATCAATCTTTGAAGCTAATTGATACTGGGTACATGTTTCACCAGAATCAATTATTACATCATTCACAACATATCTTGCAACCGTTGTTATAGTTTCTGTTTCATCTTCATAACTAACTGGTTTTTGTGAAGTATCAGGTTCTATAATACCAACTTTTAATTGCTGAGCATCCAAAAAATACCTAACTCTTTCAACTACTCCATCATCATCGTAATCAGAATAAAAACTAAACTCATTTTCATCTGCAGACACAATTGGATAGGAACCATTTTCACTAATTCTTGCTTTAATTATAGCGTCTTTTGCATCATCTAATGCATGAGTTGCTCTACGCGTTGCGACACCAGTCTCTATAGTAAAACCATAAACTTTCCAAAGCCTAGCAAAAAGATACGTAAAACCGCCCATAACGATAGTTGTTATCATTATAGTCATAATAGTTTCTACTATTGTAAGCCCTTTCAAAACTTTATAAATCTTTTTCTTTTTCATTTCAAATTAAATTATAATAAAAACTAACAACTCAAGCCAAGAGGTAAACTATTTAATCCACCTGAAGATGTGTCTATTGTAGTATCTATAGTGCTACAACCAGATTTACTTATTCTTACATTATAAGTACTTGGTAAGAGTGGAACATTTTTATCATTTGGAAAATAAGTTCTCCCAAATTCATCAGTTTCTTCGCTTGCAACATAACCCAGAGTTGTATTCTGAACTCTAATGGAAGCATTTTTTATTGGCAGATTTGTGATACTATCCGTAATTATAACTTCTAAAGAATCTACAGATTCATCCATAGCTATGAAATGACAAGGTGTTAGGGATAAAACTCCATTTAGTGCTAACTTATTTCTATGAATTCCATCGTTTGGCATCATTTTCCAAAAAGTTAAGTTTGGATTATTTGCTTCAAAATCTGATACATTTAATTCATATATTCCCATACTTGCCTTATCAGAAGAATCAATTGTATTATCTAAATTTGTATCAGTTCGTACATCAGTGCTACCTGCTGTTGTAGTAACTGCAGTATTACCAAAAAAAGTGTCTAGTGCATAAAGAGTTGTATTTGGTGTAGTAGCTGGATTAGTTCCAACAATTCTTCCACCTGTATAATTAAACGTTTGATTTCCAGTAATTGGAAAACAATAAGGATCCATAACTTGCAACGGGAAATCAAATACCTCATCTACTACAAATGTTTCCACAGTTCTTTTTCTACTTTGAACTATTAGATGAGTATTAAGTGGTTCATAATTTTGACTTCCTCCATTATATTTTTCATAAGTTTTTGTAGTTTGATATCCTGATTTTTCTATAGTTATATGATATTTTTCTGTATTAGTACTTGGAGGAACTGAAAGCGTTACATTTCCATTAGAATCTGTCGTTTCTGAAGCTGAAAAATTTGATCCTCCATCACATCCAGTACATGTAATACTAACACTGGCGCCATTAATTGGTTCACCCTTTGAATTGACTGCATTTATAGATAAAATACCATAATCAACACCTCCTTCTTGACCTGCTGGAGGAATAAATGTAGATGCTAATTCAACACGATAATTTGCATAATCACTACCAACTGCATCTGTTTTAGATACCCCTGAATCTAGTGCTTTAGTCCATAAAACATATATCTTAACTCTTTTATAATCATTTGTATTTGTGTCCCCTGCACCACCATTATCCATAGGATTATCTATAGAATTAATTTCTGTTATTATTCTAAACTTTACGTTATTTACATCCATTACCTCATCTTCAGTTATTTTACTTCCTACAACTAAGCTATCGTAAGGAACATTTCTTAATTGTTCCATTCTTTCTTTGGCAAGTTCTACAGCGACTAAACGTCTTTTTGATTCTAATATAAGAACAACTGATTGCGTATACATCTTATAAAACGATAAAGCTGCAATAGAAAAAATTGTAAGTACAGCCAACGCTTCTATTAATGTGGAACCTTTTGATTTATTTTTATTTTTGAAAAACATAATGTTATTATTTTATATTTTCTAAGAGACCATATATTGGTTGCATCATAGCAACTGCAAAAAATCCAACTGCACCTCCAATTAAAACCATTAAAACTGGTTCAATAATTGATGATAAGTTTTTTGTTAATTCATTTATTTCTTCTTCATAAAACTCTGCCATTTTTAGAAGCATTTCTTCTGTTTTACCAGTTTCCTCCCCAACTTTTGTCATTTGAGCAACAATTAAAGGAAATAATTTCGGATAAGAACTTATTATTGTAGCAAGAGTAACACCTCTTTGAATATCCTTTCTACCTTTATGAATTGCATCTTTATAATATTCGTTTGAAAGAGTGTCTGCTACTATATCAAGTGAATCTACAACTGAAACACCGCTTGAAAGCAAAGAACTATAAATTCTACAAAACCTAGCTGTATTTATTTTTATAGCAAAATTCTTTATAGCTGGTAAGTGAAGCGTTACCCAACTAAAAGCCCTTTTTCCTACCTGAGTCTTCAGAAACTGCTTTAGCGCAATTGCAAGTACTATAACTATAATCAAAACTACTAGACCATGATCTTTTAGTGCATCCGACATTTTTACAACAAGCTTAGTCATTGGCGGAAGTTCAACATCCATTCCTTCAAATACCCCCATTATTTTTGGTAAAATAAAAGTAAGCATAACAACTCCAACACCAATCATAGCAAATATAATAACGGAAGGATATATCATAGCACCTCTTATTTTTGCCTTTAGATTATGTTCTTTTTCTATTTGCACTGTCAAGATTTTTAGTGAATTTTCCATAGTACCTCCAATTTCTCCAACACGAATCATGTTTACGAATAAATCACTAAAAACATTTGGATACTTTGATAAAGCGTCACTAAATGTTACACCTTTTTGAATATCTTGATAACACTGGTTCAAAATACCTTGAAATCTTTTATTTTGTGTTTGCTTTGCTAAATTTGATACACTACTACCAATAGACAAACCAGAAGAAATCATAACCGACAGGTTACGCGTAAAAAACATTTTTTCTTTCAGAGGTATAGTCATCATTTTATCAAAGAAACTTATGTTAAGCTTTCCTTGTTCTTTTTCTGACAATATCTGAATAGAAGTAAGTATAAAACCCTCACTTCGCAATCTGTTAGCTACCATTCTTTCACTGTCTGCATTCATTTCACCAGTTTTTGTTTCTCCATTTTCACCTTTTGCCGTGAATAAAAATTTTGACATATTTATACTTTTTTATTTTTATTATACCACAATTATATTTATTTTTTGAAATTTTGTTTAAATCACTTTATTCTTTTGTAACACGCATAACTTCTTCTATTGTTGTTATGCCTTGTAAAACCTTATAAAATCCATCATCCACAAGGGTAACCATGTTATTCTCTTCTCTTGCAAATCTCTCTAATTCATCAGCCGTAGCGTTTTGAGTTATTAATTTTTCTATACCTTCTGTAACCTCAAAAACCTCAAAAATTCCAGAACGACCTTTGTATCCCAAACCTCCGCATTCATCACAACCAACAGCTTTATATATATCAAAATCCATCAAAGATTGTTCTTGTTTCATAGCTTTCAAATAAATCAAAGCTCTTTTGGTTAATTCTAAATCAAAACTTTTTTCAAGAGTTTCTATCATTTTTTCATCAAGTCTATATACTTGCTTACATTCATTACAAAGCTTTCTTACTAATCTTTGTCCTATTATAACATTTGTAGTAGAAGCTATAAGAAAAGCTTGTGCACCCATATCAATCATACGAGATATAGCTCCAGCTGCTGAATTTGTATGAAGTGTAGAGAGTAATAAATGTCCTGTCATAGCCGCGTGCATTGCAATTTCAAGTGTTTCCATATCTCGAATCTCACCAACCATGATAATATCTGGATCTTGACGAAGTAAAGATCTAAGTCCTGCTTCAAATGTCATACCAATTTTTGCATGAACTTGAGTTTGATTTATACTATCCATTCTATATTCTATCGGATCTTCTATAGTTGATATATTAACAGAAGGATCATTTAAAATATCAACTACAGTATAAAGAGTCGTAGTTTTACCAGAACCAGTTGGACCTGTTACTAAAATCATACCATTTGGCTTGTGAATATCTCTATGAATTGCTTCAAGTGCTTCTCCGTGAAGTCCCATTTTTTCAAGAGTGAGTCCGCTAGAATCCTCTTTTAAAAGACGCATAACTATTTTTTCTCCATCAAACACAGGCAAGATACTTACACGAAAAGAAATCTTATAATCATCGGTAACCATTTTAAATCTCCCATCTTGTGGTAATCTATGCTCATCTAACTTAAGTCTTGACAGAACTTTTATACGAGCTACAATTCCCGCTTGAGTATTTTTTGGCAATTTCATAGCAACTCTAAGCATACCATCAACTCTAAAACGCACAACAACTTCTTTTTCAAGTGGCTCAATGTGAATATCAGAAGCACCTTGTAAAATAGCATGTTTTATAAGAGTTTCAACAATTCTAACTATTGGCAAATCAGCTGCTATTTTTTCTAAATCCTCATTTTCTTCATTTTCCGAAATTATATCACTAAATTCAGCTTTTATAGTTTGTTCATAATTCCTAAGAGCAATACTCATACTACTTCTTGATGTTGCATATGGAACAATGATTAAATTTGTTTTTTTACGAAGGAAATCTAATGTTTGTAAATCTTCTGGATTAAGCATTGCAACGTGTAGTGTTTTTCCTTGTTTTTTAAAAGCAATTATTCTAAACTTTTTTGCTATTTTTTCTGGAATTATATTTAGAGTATCTTCCAAAATATTCATTTTTTCCATATCAACATAAGGAAAACCTAACATTTTTGCTTTTATTTCAATAAGTCTATCTTCTTTTATTTTTCCATTTTTTACAAGTAATTCACCAAGTTGAACATTTTCTTTTTGAGCATACGTAAACAATTCTACAAGTTCATTTGTAGGTAGTATATTATATTTATGGAGTTCATTGTATAATTGTTGATTATCAACCTTCATGTTATTCATATTATCATTACTACTTATTATAGTATACCACATATACCCTTTAGTTTAAATTTTTAAACCGAAACAAATCAAAAACCCCAAGAAACGTTGTTCTTGAGGTTTGTGTAGTCTTCTCAATAATATTAATTATTAATTTGGAGAATACCACATTACGGATTTCTTTTGAAATCCAAATCTGTCGTGTAATTTATTTGCATCACCCTCACCGTTGGAGTAGATGTAAACTTTAAGTCCCGGATGCCACATTTCACGCACTGGTTTTGTACCAGGTCTCCAACTTGGGTAAGCATAGAACGCTACCCACGGCTCCTCAGAAAAGTAATGTCTTAGATCTCTTTTTGAGCGTGAGTATCTATGAGTCTGATACTTCCAATTCCAGGCCGCATAAATAGGCACAGTGCCAGTAACTTGAAGCTTAAAGACTTTGAAAGATCTGTCAGCATACTGCCACCCACCGCTTGAGACACCATAATTAGATGTAAACAGATGCGCGTGAAGTCCACTATGATAATAGCGATAACTTGCAACTGGTGCAAATACTGCAAAAGTTCCAGAAATCATATTGTTATCTTCATTGCTTTCTGCAAATCGGCTACCCTTATCTACTCGCACTTCAAATCTGTAAGTCCCTCCTGGAAAAAATCTTGTAAGAGTTCTAGTCATAGTACCAGTTTGCGAAACATCATGGCAGAAATTTCCATGATAGAGCAAGTCATTTCCCTGATAAGGAAACACTCTTATTGATTCACAAACCTCCCCATAAACTTTTACACCACTGTTGATGACATCATATTTGACTATTGGATTTTTGTTTTCCACAAATGTCTCAGCAGCTCTCAAGTTTCTCACAGAAAAATCAGGCTTTGGTGTTGGCGTAGGTCTTGGCGTCGGAGTTGGTCTTGGCGTTGCTTTAACCACATAAAGCTTCACAATTTCATTTGAGTCTTCTGAACAATTATTCGTAATGTCGGACTCATCAGTATCAGTATCATGCCACACACAAGCATGCAACCAGTATCTTCCCTCTTCTTCAGGGGCTTCTACATGCTGAATTCTTGCGTGAACTTCTTCTCCAGGCTCTAAACGCTCCTGAATATCTGAATCCTCAGCTACCCAGTCCTCGTCATCACCGATATTTAGCTTTTTACCACCATCGATGTAGAGATGCACTTGAGCGTTCTCAGCCACTGCACCACCTTCATTGTTGAAAGTGACCTTAACCTTCATTTCCTCTCCAGGTGCAACGGTTAAAGTGTTTTTGTAGTCACTATTAGACTGCTTCGAAGCCGTCACAGAAACAACATTCGCATCAACTAAGCCTGTTTCTTCTTCACTAGAACCACCACCAGGATTACCAGAACCATTACTAGGATTCGATGTCGTTGCACCTCCTCCAGTATCATTGCCAGAACCATGTTCTGTGGAATTAGAATCATGTTCTGTGGAATTAGTATCTACTGTAGTAGTATATGGTTTGTCTAGATTCCACTCAAATAACTTAGATGTATCACAGAATTTACTACTACTATCATTATGTTCTGGATTTGCAACATCATCCCAACAAACAGATTTACCTATTATAGCTTCGTTAGTATTTCCTGATATTTTTCTACTGATATCTGTCTTTTGAACTACATAGTAGTAAAATGGATATTCAGCTTCAGATAGATTTGCATTATACTTACCAGATATCGTTCCATACTTGTCATCAAGTAACCACTTCTTGTCATCTTTGTGTTTAACAGCATTTATCATAATACCATTAGACTCATCTTCATCTTCAACACTTCCCTTTAGATGATCACACTCAGTAGATTCTCCAGAAGCGATAGCTTGAATATATTTCAAATTAAGACTAACTTGAAAATCAAAATGGACATTAAAACCTTCCATATCTCCATCAATATTCGCAAATTTATTTTCAGAATGTAACCTTATGTAATAGATTTTTCCAGGTTTTAGCTTATCAGGCTCATAGATAATATACTCAAATTGCGCTGATGCATCCTCTCCTTCTAAATTATTAAAACTTAAATCATCTTGCAATAAATTACCTAAATTATGATAATCTGGATTTTCAATGAGTTTTTGTGACTTCACAACATCCGTAATCTTACCTCTCTTAGGTTTGTAATTGCTGAACACAAAGTCAATTTCTAGTGCAAGAGGGACTCTTATACTATTGCTATTTTGCTCAGTTTTGAACTTAAGATTTTTGAAGAAATCGATGTCTTCATCACTCATTACAAATCTCAACTCTATAGTTTTAGCATCTATAACTTTTATACCAGCATAGTCAGGAGACCACTTTTTTGCAGTGATGTCTGTACCAGCATTTTCAAAAATCATAGGATATGTCCACGGAAGAGTTTTATCTGGACCACCACTTGAATAGTTATATAAATTCACAGGATGGTCGAATTTACAAGCCTCAATGACATTTCTATCACTATTATCTATGTCAACATGTGTAACACCATCAGAAGCTAAAGTTACAACATTAGCTACAATGGAACTCAGTAGTATTTTTTTCATTTTTTACTCCTTTTGTATAAAAATGTAAATGAACTATTTAAATTAAATTCAAAACATTGCTTGAATTTAAAAAAGCTTAACTTAAACGTAGTCATAGCACATGTCAATTACCAATAGAAATGTCATACTTGAATTTTCTTTAGAAATGTCATACTTGAGAAATTTAATTAATTTTTAATTTTTGATTATTGTTGACGCGGTGCCTTCTCCATGGA
>JALWEZ010000127.1 GCA_027039165.1 Candidatus Moraniibacteriota bacterium | reverse complement strand
AAAAGAATCTGCTGTGCATATACTCAAAGATTTAAATCCTAACTTTAAAAATGAAGAAATAGTAATTAAATCTATTTAAAATCTATTAAAATTAATATATAGGAAATAGAAATTTAAAAATTAACAAAATTGGGGCATTTATTGTTAATTGAATTAGCGTGGTATATAATGTATTGTATATGATAAACAAGATAATAAAGTTTTTAGAATTAGATTCTGATAGAAAATACATTAGTTATGTTTATATTTTATTTTTAATTTTTAGTGTCTGTCTACTTGTTTTAAATTTAAATGATATTTTTCATACTCATGTGTACAGACAAGATGCACTCTATTACATACAAGCAAAAAATTATTTGAGTGATAAAGTATTTCCAGAGGGTAGATGGATTAATTATCTCTTTTTTTATTTAGTAAGCAATGTTAATGGCAAAATTTTATCACTTTTTGTGTTAAGTTTTCTTGGATTTTTTATGTTTTTTGTGTCACACAAATGGACAAAAAATACTTATTATTCAGTAATGCTTACTTTGCTTTTTTTACAAATTATTCCACTTTATTACTTTCTCCAATGGCCTGCAACTATAACACCAGCATTTATTGTTTTATTAGTTTCTATTTATTTTTGCAAAAGAATAAAGAATGTTTTTTTATTTTTTTCAGTACTTGGCATTCTATTTTTTGGTACTATGAGTAATTATTATTATTTGTTGCCTTTATTATTTCTAGAATACTTTTTAAGTCATAATTGGAAACAGAATTTAAAATTTGCTTTTTTAAAACTATTACCAGCTTGGATTGTTGGTTTTATTGTTGGTTACATAATTACTCAACTCATTGTTTACGCAAATTTTGGGCATTTTATGAAGATAGCTTCATGGCGCACGCCTCACTACATTCATTCAATTGATGATCTAAAACATAATTTAACCTATTCAACTCACTATCTAATTGTTTATTTAAAAAGTATTTTCTCAAATTTTTCAATCATTGTACTTTCACTAATTGCGATAATTATTTCTGTATTTAAAAGAAGAAAAGATTTAATTTTTGTGCCTTTGTTTATTTTTATACTTATTGCACTGGCTCACTTTGTGGTTATTATTCCTATTGGTATATATATTGCTCCTAGAACTGTTATTCCCATGTGGATTGCTATATTCGCAATACTATTTTTTGTACCTAATATAAAAAGATGGCAGATATATGTTTTAGTTCCTATTATTATATTTTTTAGTTACAATATGCACATCAAAAATAGTAAAAATTTAAAATGGTATAGCACTGTAACAAATGTATATTTTGATAAACTTATTGATGTGCTTCCAACAGATATTTCAAAATACAAACGACTAGTTATTTACGCAAATGATTCTGATATTTCAAAAAATACAAAAAAAATTTCTAATAGATATAGTCTAAAAAAAGATTTGAATATGGGATCTTTTTCTAATGTACTAGCTTGGAGTGCTATTGGTAAAGAAGCGAGATTTAAGCATGTTGATACGTGCTTTAAAGATAAACTGTCCAAAAACAAAACATGTAAAAAGGCGAGTGTTGTGTGTGAAAATGATGCTTTTGAGAAAAGTAATGATTTGTATAGTGTTTGTGGAGAACGAAAAAAATCTCTTATAATAAAGATTAATGATTAATTTTTGAAAACAAATATTGCCTTAGCTGTGATATAATAAATACATGAAAATAAAAAAGTTTTTGGCAATACTAGTATTTTTGGTTGTGATAATTGTTTCGCAATCGTCTTTTGTGAGTGCAAAGGAAAAAATAAACAAATTTTATGTTGATATAGAAATAAATCCTGATTCTAGCATAAATGTAAAAGAAAGCATAGAATATGATTTTTATAAGTACAGTGAGCATGGAATTTATAGAGAAATCCCTATAAAACACAAAACTAAGTTAGGGTTAAATAGAAATATAAGAATAAGTGATATTTCTGTGAGAGATGAACTTGGAAATAAATATAATTTCACCAAAGAAAAAACTGGTAGGTATTTAAAAATAAAAATTGGAGATGCTGATAAACTTATAACAGGAGTACATACTTATGAAATATCTTACAAAGTTTCTGGTGCTTTTAATTTTTTTGACACTCACGATGAATTGTACTGGAACGCAACTGGAAATGAGTGGATGGTGCCAATTGATAGCACAAAAGTTATGGTTCATTCCCCAAATATTCAAAAAATTAGGTGTTTTAGAGGATTTACTGGAAGCAATGAAACCTGTGATAAAAGTTTTTTAAATGATTCTTATGCTGAGTTTGCAGATAGTGGCTTTTTACGAACAGAAGGTATGACTTTTGTAATCGGACTTAAAAAAGGTACTGTAAGAGAACCATCTTCTTTAGAGAAAATCTTTTGGTTTTTAAATTGGTTTTTAATAGATAATTTTTTTACTATTTCCCTTCCCATTATTGTAATTTTTGGTTTCTTTCTTAATTGGTTTGTTTATGGTAGAGATTATAAAATAAAAGGACCAATTATTCCAAGATGGGAAGTGCCAGATAATCTAGCTCCAGCTGAAGCAGGTATTATATTTGATGGAAAATTCGGTTCCCAAGATTTTGCTGCTATGATAATAGATCTAGCAGTACGTGGATATATTTCTATAGAACAGCTTTTTGATGACTATGAATTCACTTATTTAAAAGAAAATTCAGAAATATATAAGGGTAGTTCATTGAAAGAATATGAAAAATACTTTCTATCTGTGTTTTTTCTAGGAAATAAAAAAACAATTCTCTCTAGTAAAACCAATAATTTTAAAAAAGAATATGAAACATTGTTAGATAAAATTTACAAAAAAGTTACTCCAAAGTATTTTGCAAGAAATCCTAAAAAATTAGATATTAAATATGCAACTTTTGGAGCGTGGCTTATGGTTTTTTCTCTAATCCCAGCTCTTCTTTTTAATTCATTAGTGGCACTTCTGGGAATGCTATTAGGTCTATCTATGATGGTTGGATATGGAAAACTTATGGTAAAAAGGAGTCGTAAAGGACAAAAAATAAAAAAAGAATTAGATGGACTTAAAATGTATTTAGTAACTGCTGAAAAAAGAACAATGGAAATGCTCAATGCTCCAGAAAAAAACGCAGAGCATTTTGAGCAGTTACTTCCCTACGCTGTAGCTTTGGGAGCTGTTGGGCGGTGGAGTAAACAATTTGAAGGTTTAATTCAAGAAAATCCCAAGTGGTTCAATGGTGGTGTAGGTTATTTTGATTCACGTGCTTTTGGCGCAGCAATGCAAAGTTTTTCTAACTCTACTAATAACACAATAAACCCACAAGCTCCTAGTGGAAGAAGTGGATTTTCTTCTTCCGGTGGATTTTCTGGTGGAGGATTTGGTGGTGGCGGAGGTGGTAGTTGGTAGATAAAAATTTTAAACAGATTCTTATTTTTATTCCTTACATGTTATAATAAATACATGAAAATAAAAAAGTTTTTAGCAATATTTGTATTTTTGGTTGTGATAATTGTTTCGCAATCGTCTTTTGTGAGTGCAAAGGAAAAAATAAACAAATTTTATGTTGACATAGAAATAAATCCTGATTCCAGTATAAATGTAAAAGAAAGCATAGAATATGATTTTTCTATCCAAAACAAACATGGAATTTATAGAAATATTCCTATTAAATACAAGACGGATTTAGGATTAAATAGAAATATAAGAATAAGTAATAT
>JALWEZ010000126.1 GCA_027039165.1 Candidatus Moraniibacteriota bacterium | reverse complement strand
GTATAATATTATTTCATTTTCTCATTCAATAAACAGTAACTATTTCATCTCAAGTTTTTAAAAATTTTTGATTTTTTAATTTTAATATAGTATTTTCTATATTTTCATCATTTGTTTTTTCTTTTATTAAAAATGTTTTTAATCAAAATAATATAGATAATTTGATTATTGCAATAATTCCAATTGTTATACTATACATTATTTCTAACAAGGGAATTAAAAAAAATAAAAAAATATTTAAATAAGCAAAAGTTTTTGGAAAATAACAAGTCTAGAATTATAATTATTCTAGACTTTTTAAATATTCAAAACAAAACTTGAAACTACTATATCCTTAATAACACTCACATTTATGAGCTTTCACGTCAACATTACCAGAATCATCTTTCTTTATTACTGTCAGTAAATCATCTCCAATAACCACAGCTTTTCCTCCGTTTTTTAATAAACCTTTGAGAGCTTCTAATTTCATACATTTTTCAATCAGTATTATTTTATCAAATTCTCCTTTTCTAGCTACCATAGGACATGAACTTCTTTCATCGAAACGAAAGTTAAAGGATTCTAGTTTATTATCTTTGATAGAATCAAATCTTTTTATTCTTGCAAATACTTTGTCCTGCATATCCTTTACTCTTCCAATAGAAACTGTTAAACCATTCTTACCAACTAAATAACTCATAAGAGCAGTTATCCATCCACCAGTATGACCTGAAACTGCTACTATCTCTCCCATTTTTATATCCAGTATTTCAAACGCCCAAGCAACTGCAGATATTTTTGGTATAGAAGCACCAGAACTAATTGGTATAGAAATATCTTGATTTGCTACATTTCTGAAACCATTGGGAACAAACTCAACTCTTGATATATTTCGAAAAGCATCTATTATTGCTTCTGTCTTTAATATTCCAGATTTTATAAGTTTCTCTATAACACTATTCATATTTAAAATGCTATATTATTTTTTATATTTATATTATATCATACATTAATAAATTAAAAACTAAGATTATAGCCTTAGTTTTTAAAATATCTGAGTTTTTTATACCTCTATAACAACTGGAAGTATCATCGGTCTTCTTTGTGTTTTTTGAAACAAATATTCTCCAATTCTTTCTCTAATTGCAACTTCTATTTCTTTAGGATCTAATTTCATATCTTCGCTAGTTGTATCTGAAACAATCTTAATAATTTTTTGCTTTGTTTCATTCACTATATCAAAATTATCTTTTACAAAAATAAAACCACGTGAAGTAACTTGTGTATTTACAACTCTTTTACTTTTAGCTTTTAAAACAACAGTAATTGTATACATTCCGTCTTCCGCCAACGCTTGTCTATCACGAAGTACCATGTGTCCTATATCACCCACGCCCAATCCGTCTACAAATACATAACTAGTATCTGCTTTTTCTTTTCTTAATTTAGCTCCTTTTTTACTAAACTCAAGAATATGACCATTATCAAGAACTGCAGTCTTTCCTTTTGGAAATCCAACTTCAACCGCTCTTTTTACTGCTTCTTTTAAGAAAAAATGATTAGCATACACTGGCAAAAAATACTGAGGCTTAACCATCTTTATAACTTCTTGAATATCAGATGCGTTTGAGTGTCCACCCATATGTATATCCATTATGTCTGAGTGAATCACATTGTCGCATTTTCTGTACAAATTATCTTTAAGTCTCTGAATACTTCTTTCATTTCCTGGAATTACTGAAGAAGAAAATACTATTGTGTCATTTTTTTGAATTTTTATAAATCTATGATGATCTGTTACGATTTTATTTAGCGCCGCATTATGTTCTCCTTGTGCACCAGTACAAAGAATTAAAATTTCATTGTCTTTATATTTGTGAATATCATTTATAGGTATTAAAGTATCTTTATTTACTTTTATATAACCTAATTCTTTAGCAATCTCTACATTTGTTCTCATACTATAACCATCAAGTGCAACTTTTCTTCCGATTTTTTCACAAAACTCGATAAGAAGTTTAATTCTTTTAACTTGTGATGCAAAAGTTGCAAGTATTATTCTACCTTTTGCACTTTTTATCAACGTTTCTAAATTTCCTTGTACTATTTTTTCACTACTTGTTCCAGTCTTTATAGCACCTAGACTTTCAAGTAAAAGAATTCTTGGTGCTTTTAATTTACTTAAATTTTCATAGGTTATCTTATTTCCATCAGCTGGATCATGGCTTATAGTCCAATCTCCTAAGTGTATAACTGTCCCAACAGGAGTTTCTAATGCTACACCCATAGAATCCATTATAGAATGCTCAACTTCAAAAAATTTTGTTTTAAAGACTCCGAGTGAAAGTTTTTTGTTAATATCTTTAACAGAAATAGTTTTAAGTCTATTAGCAGCTCCAGGATCACCATCTTCAACTTTTTTCTTTACGAGAGCAAGAGTTAGTTCTCTGGAAATAACTGGAGGATAACCTAATTGTTTAAGTACTATAGGAGCGGCTCCAATATGATCTAAATGACCATGGGTAAATATAACTCCTCTTATTCTTTTTTCTTTACCTTTTAGATAACTTGCATTTGGTACAATGTAATCGATACCAGGCATATCTTCTTCTGGAAATTGCATACCTATGTCAACAACTACTATATCACTATTATTTTTATCTGTCCCATATTCAAAAACAACCATATTTCTACCAACTTCCTCATTGCCACCAATGACGATAACTCTTAGCACATCTTTTTCTATCGGAGGTATAACAACAGGTTTTTGTTCACCATTTGATGATGTTATTTTAAGTACTCTTTCTGCGTTAGTAGGAGGTTGTTTTTGATTTTTTTAAAACATTTTCTACGGAATTTTTAATCTCTTTATTCGCAGTACTACTTAATGCTTTTTTTTCCATTTTTTTTATAACAATCGTTGGATTTTTGGTTGTTGTTCCTGTTGCCGAACCTCTTCTGGTTTTTGCACTTTCTTTTGCAACTTCCATATTTTTTCTACCACGTCTATTTGAATTTTGTTGACTGTAAACATTTCTAACTGATCTCCTAGACGTCATTTTATTATTTTCTTCTGTCATAACAGTTTTTTAATTAACACTCAATTTATTTGTGTGCTAAATTTATTTTTTAATTAAATATTACTATTCAAAATAATCCTTATTCAGATTATTTTAATTTTTAAATTATTTTTCGAAGTTTAGAATATTTTTATTGTTACAAATTGAATATTATCAAAATTTATTTCAAATACTAACAACCTCAAAAATAATGTCTATTATTTTAAAATTATTTTAAATTTAGAACTTATTTAAAATTCTATCTTTTGTTTTAATTTTGATAACATAGTTTAAATTAATTTTTATCTGATATATAAAACAAAACCAAAATTTCAAATAAATTCCAAAAGAAAGTTTCAAATAGTTTGTTTACGACTCTGCTAACGTTCGACCATCATAAACACTTATTATGAAATACCTTGTATCATTATCAATTCAAAATAATTAAAAATATTACAAAATATATCATAAATTAAATTTCATATTAATAATAGCATGCTTATATTTTCTTGTCAATGTTTAGTCTTGTCCAATGCAAAATGATACTGAAATTGTTAGTTATCAATGATAATGTCATAGTAGGTGTTCAATAGAAATGTCATACCTGTTAGTATATAAGGTTAATAAATTAATCATGTGTACTATGGAGAATAAGCAAATAACTAT
>JALWEZ010000125.1 GCA_027039165.1 Candidatus Moraniibacteriota bacterium | reverse complement strand
AAAATATAGAGATGCCAACTATAAAAGTGCTCTACAATATGGAGTGTGCTGGAGTTGGTTTTGATAAAAAAGTTTTTGAAAGTCTTGCAAAAAAAACAGATAAGTCTCTTTCTACGCTGACAAATCAAATACATGACTTTGTTGGTAGAGATTTTAATATAAATTCAACTAAACAATTAAGAGAAATTTTGTTTGAAGAGTTAAAATTACCAACTAGAGGCATCAAAAAAACAAAAACTGGATTCTCCACCGCAGTGACTGAGTTAGAAAAGCTAAGGGGATCGCATCCTATAATTGAAAAAATTGAGTCTTATAGGGAATTATTTAAATTAAAAACTACATACATTGATACATTGCCAAATTTAATTTCTCCAAAAGACAATAGAATTCACTCGACTTTTAATCAAACAGTTACTTCTACTGGTAGACTATCCTCTTCTTCTCCTAATTTACAAAACATACCAATAAGAACTGATATAGGAAAAGCTTTGCGTGAGGGGTTTGTAGCAGATAAAGGAAATGTTTTGATTGGAGTTGATTATTCTCAAATTGACTTGAGATGCGTGGCTCATGTTTCCAATGATACAGAAATGATAAAAGCGTTTAATAATGGTGCAGATATTCATTCTTTTACTGCTTCTAGTGTGCTTAATAAAAAAATAAGTGAAATTTCCAAAAAAGAGCGCTCCAGTGCAAAAGAATTAAATTTTGGTCTAATTTATGGGATGGGTATAAGAAGTTTTGCAAAAAGTGCAGGATTAGAAATTACTCAGGCAAAAGATTTTGTAGATAAATATTTCAAAAAATTCAGTGGAGTAAAGAGGTATATGGAAGAAACTAAAAATAAGGCTTTAGAGATTGGATATGTGGAGACACTTTTTGGACGCAGAAAATATACTCATGGAATTAAATCCAAAAATTCAATGATTAAATCTATGGAAGAAAGAGCAGCAATAAACATGCCAATTCAAGGACTTGCAGCGGATATTATGAAGTTATCTATGATTGAAGTTGATAAGTATTTAGAAAATAAATTTCCAGATAAGTCAGTTAGGACAATACTTCAAATTCACGATGAAATAATTTTGGAAGCGCCAAAAGAAATTGCAGATGAAGTTAGTAAAGATGTAAAAAAAATAATGGAGGGAATTTATAAATTAAAAGTGCCTCTTGTGGTGGATAGTGCAATCGGAAAGCATTGGGGACAATTATAAGAAAAGATTGTTAATACAAATATTACATTTTTATTTTTAAAAAATACAAGAAACTTTTACATTGGATGAATTGATATTTATTTTTTGTGAGATGTGTGCTATACTTGACTAGTGTGAGGCTTATAAATGGTATTGACAATAATTACAAGCCGTATTATAGTATAAATACTAACTTAGAAGCCCGAAGAGGGCTTTTAAAAAAACTCAAAAATATGACAAAAGTATTTCAATTTTTTCGTGAAGCTTACGGTGAAATAAGGCGAGTGTCGTGGCCAACACGTGACCAGACAATTCAATACACTGTATTAGTTATAACAATTAGTTTATTAGTAGCTATTCTATTAGGAATACTCGATTATTCCTTTGGAGCTCTAGTAAGTAAATTTCTACTTAAATAATTTAATTAAATTCAATGGCTAAACAAACACAACATCACGGAAAGGCGTGGTATGTATTACATACATATTCTGGCTATGAGGACAACGTTGCGCAAAACTTAAGACAACGTATTGATTCCATGGATATGCAAGATTTTATATTTGATGTAATGATTCCTAAAGAAAAAAAGATTAAAATAAAAGCTGGAAAGCGTGTAATGGTTGAAGAAAAAATTTATCCAGGTTATGTCCTAGTTCAAATGATTGTAACAGATGCTTCCTGGTATGTAGTAAGAAACACGCCAAATGTAACTGGTTTTATCGGACTTGGAACTACTCCAACACCAGTTGACCCAGCAGAAATTACATCTATCAAAAAGCGTATGGGCAAAGAAGAACCAAAATATAGAATGGATCTTATTAAAGGAGATAAGGTTAAAATAATAGATGGACCATTTAAGGCGTTTGATGGTGAAGTAAGAGAAATAGACGAAGCAAGAGGAAAGGTTAAAATTTTGGTAATGGTATTTGGTAGAGAAACACCGGTAGAAGTAGACTTTACACAAATACAAAAATTTAAGTAAATAATAATTTAAGTATAATTAAAACCATATGGCAGATAAAAAGATAATGACAGCACTAAAATTACAAATTCCTGGCGGAAAAGCAAATCCAGCACCTCCAGTTGGGCCAGCACTTGGGCAGTGTGGTATAAATATTCAAGATTTTTGCAATCAATTCAACGAAGCAACAAAAGATAAAATGGGAGATGTTGTACCTGTTGAAATAACAGTTTATGAAGATAGAACATTTAGTTTTGTAATGAAAACTCCTCCAGCTGCTGAGTTACTCAAAAAGGCTGCGGGAATCAAAAAAGGAACTGATAATCCTCTAACAAATAAAGTAGGTAAGGTAACTAGAGAGCAAATTAAGGAAATAGCAGAAATAAAAATGCCTGATTTAAATTGTGCTGATATAGAAGGTGCTATGAAAGTAATAGAAGGTAGTGCTCGTTCAATGGGGATAACAGTAGAGGAATAAATGAAGAAGATAAATGTGATTGGAATATTTCTTATATTAGTTGGATTATTATATATTTGTAGAATATATTTTGGTTTATTTTTAAATCTAACTTGGGATCACATCTGGCCATTTATTTTGATAATTTTGGGTATATATTTTATATCAAAAAAGTAAATAATTAATTAATCACGTGGGAGAATTTATTCATTATTACCACACAAATATTTATGAAAAAAGGAAAGAGAATAATCAATGCAAAAAAATCAGTAGAAAAAGGTAAGTTATATGACGTGCAAGAAGCAGTAGCTCTTGTAAAAGAAAATGCTAAGGCAAAATTTGATGAGTCGGTTGAAGTTCATGTGAATTTGAATATTAATCCTACCAGTGGAGATCAAGCTATAAGATCAACAGTAATATTACCACATGGTACAGGCAAAGATATTAAGGTTTGTGTTATAGCAAAAGATGACATAGACGCTAAAAAAGCTGGTGCTGATGTGATAGGTGGGGAAGATTTAATAGCACAAATAAAAACTGGAAAATTACCAGATGTTGATGTTATAGTAACTACCCCTGATATGATGCCAAAATTAGCTTCTGCTGCAAAAGTACTTGGACCTAGGGGTCTTATGCCTAGTCCAAAAACTGACACAGTGACGACTAATATAATAGAAACAGTTTCAGAGTTAAAGAAGGGAAAGGAGAGTTTCAAAAATGATAAAGGAGCTTGCGTTCATCAAATAATAGGAAAAGCATCTTTTGACACAAAAAAGTTAGAAGAAAACTACAAAGCTTTTATAAATGCTGTTTTAGCTCAAAAAACTGACGCTCATAAAGGAAAATTGATAAAATCAATTTCTATATGTTCAACTATGGGTCCTGGAGTAAAGGTTAAGGCTTAATTTTAGTAAAAATTTAAAATAAAAACCCAGCAGTAAAGTTGGGTTTTTTAGATTTGTGCTATATATACAGTGTAATGATTTGTTTTTTTTAGAATATTGTATTTTTTAAAATATTTATCAAAATATTTTTTTAAATTTAAACGTGACTGTATAACTATTATAAGTTTTCCATTTTTTTTTAGTTTTTTTTTTTAATTTTTTATT
>JALWEZ010000124.1 GCA_027039165.1 Candidatus Moraniibacteriota bacterium | reverse complement strand
ATATTATAGTAAATATAAGTAATATTGCTACAAATAATGATTTTTTAGATTTTTTTGTAAGAGAAATAAACAGAAAAAATAAAATACTTAAAATTAGTAAGTTTCCTATTATATTTCCGATTACTCCTCCGCTTACAAATTTTTCTTGTGCTCCAGAAATTGCATAAAGTGGTCCAATGAACAAAAATGAAAGTATTGCTGAATTTTTGCCTTGCGGAAATTTATCAAACAATCTAAAAGCAAGTATGAGTAAAACGAAAGCTGTAAAAATATTTATAACAAAAAGAACAAGGGAAGGAAATGCACTTACAATAGATATGTTACTAAGTAAGGAAATAATTACAAATATTATATGTTCTCCGATTATAAAATCAGCAATAGGTTCTGGTGCACTAAATTCTGCACTACTTGTAGGTGCTTTAGTTATATCTTTTGGAATTACTTTTATTTTAGAGTAACTTGTGAGTTTTTCAGAAGAAATAATTTTTTCTACCCAAAACATGTGATGTCCTAAATCAGTTGCTGTAGGAAAAATTGTATTTATAAGAAACCCAGCTTTTATACCAACCATAAGTACTATAGATATTAGAAGTAGACTTAATTGAGTTTTGGATAGTTTTTTTTCTTCTAAAAATTTATTTGGTTTTTTGAGTTTATAAATTATAAATTCAAAAAGTAATAAGCAGATAAGAATTAGTGAAATGTTTGTTTTTGTAATAGGAATATCAAACTTGCCAAAAATAAGAATTAACAAAGTAGAAATTGAAAGGCTCAAAGGTACGCTTAGTATAAATGTTTCAAGCTTTGTAAGTTTTGCATTTAAGAAAATATTTAAAAATAACCAGCCAGGAAGAAATAAAACTAAAGTGGTTACTAATACAAAGCTAAAACTAGAAATAATTGAGTTATACATAAGTCTAGTTTACAAGTTATTTTGTGTATTGACAAGGATTTAGGTAGTATAGTATATTTGTATTAAATTAATTCACTAGATTTGATTTTCAATTATGCTACAATATAAATATGAAAAATAATAAAGACAGATTACTCGATAATGTAAATTATCCCAGTGATATAAAAAATTTCACAAAAGAAGAGTTAAGTAAATTATCAGATGAAATTCGAGAATGTATTGTAGCTAGTGTAAGAAAGACTGGGGGGCATTTTGCTTCTAATTTGGGAGTTGTGGAGCTTACGGTAGCACTTCATTATGTTTTTGACGCGCCAAAAGATAAGATTATATGGGATGTGGGACATCAGGCTTATGCACATAAAGTTTTAACAGGAAGAAAAAACAAGTTAGAAACAATTAGAAAAAAAGGAGGACTTAAGCCGTTTCCTTCTAGGGAAGAAAGTGAATACGATGCTTTTGGTGTAGGTCATTCAAGTACTTCTATAGGAGCGGGAATTGGTATGGCATTAGCACAAGACATAAATAACCCATCAAAAGTTATTTCTGTGATAGGGGACGGCGCTCTTGGTGGAGGGATGGCATTTGAAGCACTTAATCATGGTGGAGAAAAAGAAGTTGATATGCTTGTAATATTAAATGACAATAAGATGTCTATTTCTCCAAATGTAGGAGGGTTGAGTAAATATTTAACCAGACTTATTTCTTCTCCAAGCTACACTTCTTTTAGAGAAAAAGGTAAAAAGATCTTATCTTATTCGCAAACTTTACAAGATTTAGTGCGAAGAACCGAAACACATGCAAAAGGCTCGATTTTACCACCCGGTACTTTATTTGAAGAGCTTGGTTGGAGTTATTTTGGACCGATAGATGCTCATGATATAGATACTCTTGTTGATGTGCTTTCTAATCTAAAAAGTATTAAAGGACCAAAATTTTTGCATATTATATCAAAAAAAGGAAATGGATGTGAAGAAGCAATGAATAATTGTACAAAAATGCACGCAATTTCTGGTGAAAATAATAATTCAACTAAGTCAAAAGTCCAGAAGTATACAAATATTTTTACACAATGGATTTTAGAAAAAGCAGAGACTGACAAAAGATTACATGCAATTACTCCAGCTATGTCTGCTGGTTCTGGATTGGAAGAGTTTGCAAAAAAATATCCAGATAGATATCATGATGTAGGAATTGCTGAGCAACATGCTGTGACTTTGGCAACAGGGCTTGCTTGTGAGGGTAAAAAACCAGTAGTTGCAATATACTCTACATTTTTACAAAGAGCTTATGATCAGTTTATTCATGACGTAGCAATTCAAAATTTGGATATTTTATTTGCAATTGATAGAGCAGGAGTTGTGGGACCAGATGGCGCAACTCATGCTGGTAGTTTTGATATTTCATTTTTAAGAATTGTGCCAAATGTAGTTATTATGACTCCAGTAAGCGGAGAAGAAACTCAAAAAATGTTAGACTTTGGTTATGAATATAAAGGAGTTTCTACTGTAAGATATCCTAGAGGTGGCACTCATAAACAAAATTTTGAGTTAAATAAAGTAAAACTTGGAAAAGCTCAAGTAGTGTGCAGTGGAGAAAAGATTGCAATTCTTGCTTTTGGGCATTTTGCATCTACTTGTTTTTATTTAGCAAAGAAATACAATGTAACTCTTGTAAATATGAGATTTATAAAACCACTTGATACAGAGTTATTAGAAAAACTAGCAAAAACTCATCAAGTATTTTTGACTATTGAGGACAATGTAAAAGCAGGTGGAGCAGGAAGTGCTGTAAATGAATTTGTATTAAATAATGATTTAGGGGTAAGAGTATTTAATTTAGGTTTACCAGATAGATTTCAGGAACATGCTTCAAGAGAAGAACTTCTTAGTGAAGCTGGACTTGACGAGCAAAGTATAGAAAAAGTATTAAAGAGATTTATATAGGACATTATGATAAGAGAAATAATAACAGTTTCACCTAGGGGGTTTTGTGCTGGTGTTACTAGATCTATAGAAGCTGTAAAAGAATGTGTAAGGATTTTTGGCGCACCAATTTATACAAAGCACGCCATAGTACACAACAAAACAGTTGTTTCTGATTTGAAAAGTCTCGGTGTAATAACAGTTGAGTCAGTTGAAGAAATACCTGAGGGCTCTGTGGCAGTTTTTAGTGCACACGGATCTCCTCCAGAGCATTTTGAAAAAGCTAGAGAGAGAAATATAAAAGTAATAGATGCAACTTGTCCACTTGTTACCAAAGTTCATATTGAGATTATAAAATACGCAAAAGAAGGAAAAAATATAGTCTATGTAGGACACAAAAAACACGTGGAAGGCTTAGGAGTTGTCGGAGAAGCTAAAAAACTAGGTGTGAGTGTGCCAATAATTGACACAGTAGAGGACGTTGAAAATGAATTAAAATTCGATAAAGATAAAGAACTTGTAATCCTTACTCAAACTACTCTAAGCATAGAAGAAGCTCAAAAAGTTATAAAGGCTATAAAGAAAAAGTACAAAAACACAATCGAGCCTCCAGCAAAAGATATTTGCTACGCTACAACCAACAGACAAGAAGCGATTAAAAAATTAGCTAAAGAGAGTGATGTTGTGATTGTAGTTGGCTCAAAAACTTCTTCTAATTCAAATAAACTTGTAAGCGTTGCAAAAGAAAGTGGAGTAGATGCGTATTTAGTTGATACACTTAGCGAAATAGAAGACGCTTGGTTAAGTGGCAAACAAAAGCTTGGTTTAAGTGCAGGAGCAAGTGCACCAGAATACAAAGTAGAGGAAATAATTGATTATTTTGTGAATTTGGGAGCAAGTCACACTAAATTAGAG
>JALWEZ010000123.1 GCA_027039165.1 Candidatus Moraniibacteriota bacterium | reverse complement strand
ATTACATTCTATACTATTTCTTAACATAATTTTAACTTAAATACTTATTTTCTTCTAACTCTTTTTTCGGAAACATACCACTTATTTACATCAGAAAATCTATCATAAGATACATTAGCTTTTTCTACTTCATTACCTTTTAATACATCTGAGTGAACAAAACAAAAACCTGGTGCAAATAAGAACACAGCTGGACTTTCTTCTTTTATTCTTCCTTGTATCATTTTATAAGATTCTATTTTTTTGTTTTCATCTAACTCTGTTTCCAGCACTTTTATTGCCTCATCTATTTTTTTATCGTTAATTTGAGAAAAATTTCTACCTGGATCTTCTCTACTGTCAGAAGCCCACAAAGCCTTCATGTGCGGACTATCCCAACGCAAAGGTTCTGAATAAAGTAATGCTTCATAATTTCTGGGCTTAATTATATTTGCTATAAGATCTTCTTTCTTAACCTCCTTTATTTTCATATCAACTCCAATTTCATGCCATTGTTTTTGTAATATTTCTGCTATTTGTTTTAATTGTTTTTGTCCCTCTCTTATTGTTAACGTAAAAGATAATATCTCCTCATCACTTTTCCTTCTTATGTCTCCAGCACCAACCTTCCAACCATTTTTTTCCAAAATTTCTTTTGCTTTTTGAATATCAAATTCACTCTGTGTAAATTTACTATCATATCCATTCATGCCAGGTAAAAGAGTTGATGTCACAGGTTCTGCTAATTCACCAAATATCGTATCTATTATTTCATTTCTATTTGTTGCTAATACTAATGCTTGTCTAACTTCTTTAAAAGCTAAAGGTACACTTTTGTTTTTATTCATAAAAACAGCATAAAAAGACGGTAATTGTATAAATGACTTATTCGCTTCTGGAACTTTATCTAATTCATTTTTTACATCCAAAACAACTCCACTTATTTGACCACTTTTATAAGCAGGTAATATTTTGTCTCTATCTGCAAAAAATTTAAAAGAAAATTTAGTGATATAAGGCTCTCCTTTGTAATATTTATCAAACGCTCTTAATATATATTCTTTAACAATATTTTCTGAATCAAGCGAAACATCTACAAATTCATAGGGACCTAATCCTATAGGTTTAACATTATATTCAGATGTATTAAACTGCTCTATTGGAATTTTTTCCCAAATATGTTCTGGTAATATCCCCAAAGTTAATACATGCAAAAAATCCACTCTTGGTTTTTCAAAAGAAAAAACAACTGTGTAATCATCTTCTTTTCTAATATTTACACCTTTCCATGCTAATCTAATATCAGATATAACACCAACAGCCCCATAATCTGGGTTTTTTGCGATATTACTCGTATAAACCACATCATCAGCATTAAATTTCTCACCGTCATGCCAAAACACATTTTTCTTTAAATGTATTATATATTTTTTACCACCATCAGCTATTTGATAATTATCTACTAAATCTTTTTTTAGTACACCGTCTTTATTGTAACTAAACAAGCTCGCAAAAACTAACTTTGTTATCGTCTTATCGGTTAAAGAAGATCCAGGTGATAATAATGGATTTATAAATCTTGGCTGTTTTGTGATAGCTTCAATATATTGACCTCCACGATCAGGTACTGGCACAGTAAACTTCATGTATAACGTATTTCCCCACCAAAAACTGACACCCACAAATGCTATAATCAATAAAACAATCAATAATTTTTGCACAATAGAAACATGTCTAGTGGCATAAAACCATTGTTTTGGAGATAATAATTGTCTAAAAGTAATTTTTGAAATATGTGTATATTACTAATTAAAACTAAGCACCTAGAGATACAGATATTATGGATATACCCAAAAAAGCAACACCTAAAGTAATAGACGCTTGGTGAAGAAATTGCTCAAATCCACGCTTTGTGTGATGTGAACCTCCCATTCCTCCAGCACCCAAAACCCCTAATCCTTCTCCACGATTTTGAAGGAGTATAGAAACTATCAATAAAATTGATATAATTACCTGTATAGTTAAAATTGTATTTTGCATATATTATTTATCTGTGTACTTATATTTAGAAAGTATAACAAATATACTAAAAAAGTAAAGTGTTAAAAAATTATTTACGCTTCTCTAATAAACTTTTTATGACAGTAAAATCAACTTTTCTTTCAAAAAGTGGCTTACTATTTGTATCATAGGTACCTATAGATTCTTCAAATGTTGTGCGATTATCATTTTTGTAAATTACACCTAGTGGAATTTTTTCCATTTCCAATGCTTTTTCAAATGCATTTACTCTATCTACTGGATTATAAGCCTCATCCAAAATATAAGTATTTTCATTAAACCACTGATAAGTGTTTACTTTATTAAAAATTGGACAAGGTTGGAAAATATCCACAATAGATAATCCTTTAAATTGCAAAGCTTCCGTTATTATTTTTTGAGCATGCTTTGGATTTCCAGAACTAGCTCTAGCCACAAAAGGTGCTCCGAGTGAAATAGCCATAGCTATTGGATTTATAGGCTCTGTATATACTCCTTCTGGCTGAGTTGGAGTATGCAGTCCAATATCCGAGGTTGGCGAAGCTTGTCCTTTTGTTAATCCATAAATCATATTATTATGGACTATCAATGTTATATTTGGATTTCTCCTTATAGCATGAATAAAATGATCTCCCCCTTCTCCATAAATATCTCCATCTCCACTTGTTACGACTACATTCAAATTCGGATTTGATGCTATTATCCCAGTAGCTACTGGAAGTGGTCTACCGTGCAAACCATTAAAATAATTTGCTCCTGAATACTGCGGAAACTTTGCAGCTTGCCCTATGCCACTTACAAAAACTGTATTTTTTGGATCCCAATTTAAATCTCTTACACTGTTTTTTACTGTATGAAGAATTGAAAAATTTCCGCACCCTGGACACCACTGATTATCAACTTCTTTTGGAATTTCAAATGGTTTTTGATTTTGTTCTGTATTAGTCATAATAATAGATTTATAAATTATTGAATTCTTCCACTAAATCCTCAACACTAAATGGTTTTCCGTTACAACTAAGAATTCTTTCGTCTACAGGAACACCTAGTTCTTGAGTTAATAAATTTGCAAATTGTCCAACCGCATTGTTTTCAACAACAACAACTTTTTTAGCTTTCTTAATAATTTCTTTTGCCTCTTTATTAAATGGAAATAATTGTGGAAAATAAGCATGTGCTATATTATCTTTACTACACTTCTCCACTGCTTCATTTGCAACTGCTTTATTTGTCCCCCATGAAATAACTAGTGTGTCATATTCTTCACAACCTGATAAAACTGGTGGCAGTGCAACTTCTTCTAATAATTTTTTCCTCTTAAAAAACCTCTTTTCCATCATAGCAGGGCGTAAAAACTCCATATCTTCTGTTATCCTACCTTGTTCATCATGCTCATCACTATCAACCATCACAAGTCCATCTCCATTTCCTGGAATTCCTCTTGGACTTATACCGTTATCTGTAAGCTCGTATCTTTTGTAATCTTTTTTAGTAACTTCTATGTGATTTTTAAATTCTTTTTCCTTAAACTTGTCCATAGGAGCACAATACACTGCATCTACAAAATGTTGATCAGTAAGCACAAAAACTGGAATTTGAAATCTATCTGCTATATCAAAAGCATGTGCTGTTAAATCATAAGCATCCTCTGGAAGCCCAGGTGAGAAAATAGCTCTCATAAACTCACCATGTCCCGCATAAAGAACTAAATTCAAATCTTCTTGTGCAGTTCTAGTTGGAAGTCCTGTAGCTGGTCCTGGTCTTTGAGCTATGTGAATTACTATAGGAGTTTCAGTTATTCCACTAAGTGATACAGCTTCAGTCATAAGACAAAACCCTCCACCAGAAGTTGTAACCATGCCTCTAGCACCAGCATACCAAGCTCCTAATGTAGAATTTATAGCTCCAATCTCATCAGTTGCTTGATCCACTAATATTTCACATTTTTTTGCATTTTGAGCAAGGAAAGTTAAAACTCCAGTTGCAGGAGACATAGGATAAGAAGACATCATATTACATCCTCCCGCTAGTGCGCCAAATCCTACTGCCTCAGCACCGTTCATAAACACAAAATTTTCAATATCTTTTCTACCTGAAATCACAAATTCTTTATCTAATTTAAACGCAATATGACTTCCAGTGGCACACCCTTTCTTGAATGCTTCTATGTTTTTATTTACAATCTCCTCTCCTTTTCTAGCAAAAAATTCTTTTATTTGAGAAATAGGAATTTCTTCATTAATACCAAAGAACCCGCAAACCGCTCCAGCGGCCACTGTATTTGCAAATATTCTATTTCCAATCTCTTGAGCAATTTTTATAAAATCAATCTCTTCTATTTCATTCTCTACACCACTAAAATCTCCAATTCCCATTATAACAGTTTCAGAACTAATTCTATTTTCTAAATGCTTATATCCACCAATGTGAAATGATACAAGTAAATCAATTCTCTCAACAAAAGCATCTTTTCTATCATTAGAAATTCTAATAGAGACAGAATTCATACCTCCTCGCACACGACTCATCACGTCTTTTGCAACGTATACATTGTAACCCTGTTTCTTAAAAATATGAGCTATCACATTAGAAACACTATCTACTCCTTGTCCAGCTTGACCAGCTAAAACAATAGTAAAATCATTTAATTTATTTATTTCCATATTTCTGTAATAAAATTATATACCTGTTTAAATTATAAACCCAAAATTATTTTTTAACAACAATCATTTTTTTATCCACTGCTTTTATAGGCTCTTTATGTCCTGTTTTGTAATTACGCACTGCATTGAATAATCTACTTCTTGGATATCTATAATTTTCACCTTTTTTAGTACCTGGATCATTTGTTATAAATTCCTTATCATCTTTGTCATATCCTTTTATTATAAGCATATGTCTTTCTGGTCCACCATTTGTAAAATTTGGATTATCCAACATTTTTCCGTTCGTTGGTACTATTATTATATAATCATCCATAAGTGCTTTATATATACTACTCATTGTAACATTTCTAACCTCAAATTCACCACCAAAATACTCTCTAGCAAAGTGTGCTGTGTCTTCTATGGAAGTATCATACACACCCTTACCAAAAAATTTCTCTTCTGTCATAAACATATTTTCAAATTTTCTCGTTGCATCTTTTTTTGATAAACCTCCTTTATCTTCTCGCCATCTATATGCCATAAGAATTGATGCTTCTTCACATGCGTCCTGAAATCTCTTATCCGTCCATTGACCTTCAGGTGCTTGGACTATAAATGGAATATCATTGTCTATATTTTCTTGAAGGTTTATTATTTCCTTTTTTGATATTGTTTCATCATCTTTATTTTCTTTTTCATTTTTCTTATTGTTTTTCGCTTTTACATCGTTATCTTTATTATCTTTTTTCTCCAACTTTTTTCCAAAATTTTCTTTTTCTGGTACAACTACTACATAATCTGGATTTACTTCATTTGTATTTATTGAATTATACCAATACCAAAAACCTCCTCCAGCAAGTAAAATTATAACTATGCGAATAATTAATCCCTTCATTTTTCTAAAAATTATCAATTTAAAACTTTATTCTATTGTAACATAATAAACTAAATGCTAGAATAATAAAAACACACAAAATTCTTTTAATTAGAATTTTTAATATTAATTATTAACCAATCTATATATTATGCGAAAAATTGTATTTGATATAGAAACAAAAAACACATTTCAAGAAGTTGGTTCCAATAAAGCAAGAGATTTAGATATTTCACTCTTAGTAATATATGATTATAAAGATGAAAAATATAAAACATTTACCGAAGAAAATATGGCAGACCTTTGGCCAATTCTTGAAGAAACTGATTTACTAATAGGATACAACTCAGATCATTTTGATATACCACTACTTGACAAATACTATCCTGGAGAATTAACCGCAATAGCTTCATTGGATCTACTAAAGGAAATCAAAAAATCACTTGGACGCTCTATACGTCTTGATAATGTCGCTGAAGCAACTATCGGAGTTGGAAAAAGTGGACATGGTCTTCAAGCTATTGAATGGTGGCGAGCTGGTGAAATTGATAAAATTGAAAAATACTGTAGAGATGATGTGAAAGTAACAAAAGATGTATATGAATATGCTCTCAAACATCAAAAATTAAAATACAAAGACTTATTAGATGTAGCAGAAATTCCACTAGACACATCAGACTGGGACAAAAAAGCAAAAGGACAATCTATAAATTACACCCTTCCTTTCTAATTCATATCCCAAAATTATCTAAATCAAAAACATTAAAAACAAAAGAGATTAATTCCCTTTTGTTGTTTTTTATTTATCTCAATTAGAGATTCGCAACTTAAATTCTACCAGTACCATTACAAACACCACATTTTACTTTACCTGAAGCACTACAAGTTGGACATGAAATTTTTCCACTTCCAATACTAGTCTTCCAAATCCTACCCTCTCCCTTACAACGAGGACAATCTGCAGCACCAGTACCTTTACAATGTGAACATGTTGCCATAATTTTATTATTAACCTATTACACTTTAATTTTACCCCCCCCTGAGAATTGTCAATATGTGAATAACTTTGATAATAAACTACAGCAAACCTAAATTTAGGGCTTTTTTTATGCTGGTTTTTATATGAGCACTATTTGGTAAATTCTCTATACTTATCCATCTGAAATCACTGACTTCTTCTAATTGTAAATTTATATTTTCTTCATCTGTGCGAAAAATATACATATAATCATAGTGGAAATGTTCTCCTTCATTCTTCTTAGGTCTAGCATTAATTTTATGAATATCTATATTTACAGGAAAATTATTCTCCTTGTGCCAAGAATGTAAACTCACCTTTTTAATTCCAGTTTCCTCTATAATTTCACGAAGTGCAGCAGTGTGCACACTTGCGTCACAATCATCAACATGCCCACCTGGTTGCAAATATCTATTACTTGCTCTGTGAAATATTAGTAACATTTCCATATCATCATTTACCACAATTCCACTAGCAGTTACGTGGCCACTCATGTTTTTTCTAGAATTAAGTTTTTCTTTACTTGTCAAAAATTTTTCAAGTCTTTCTAATTTTTTCCTTTCTTCAGAAAAAAATTCAATATAATCAAAAAAACTATCGCAAATATTTTTTTGTAATTCGTGATAGCTTTTTGTATCTTTATTTATCCTAATCATCTAGTAAGTTAACAAGTAACGCAACACCTGGTCCCTTTGCTCCTTTTGTTAAGAAATCTCCCTCTATTGAAGTCATAGTTGGTGCTATATCAAGGTGCGCCCACTTTTTGAAATCTTTAGCAAAATGATGTAAAAAAGTTGCAGCAGTTATCGCTCCTCCATAATTACTTCTACCAATATTTGAAATCTCTGCAATCTTTCCTTTTATTTCTTCTTCATATTCTTCCCAAAGCGGAAGTCTCCATGCAAAATCTCCAGACTCTTCACTTAACTCAATAATTTCTTTGGCAAATTCTTCATCTCTTGTAAATACAGCCATAGCTCTCTCACCCAAAGCCATCATAGAAGCTCCAGTAAGAGTAGCTACATCTATAACTTTTTGCGGTTTAAAAGTTTTTGCATAGCTAAGCGCATCAGCTAGTATAAGTCTACCCTCTGCGTCAGTGTGTCCTACTTCAACAGTAGTTCCATCCATCATTTTAATAACATCTCCTGGTCTGAAACTTCCACCATCTGGCATATTCTCTACAGCAGGCACCAAAACTACAATATTTTTCTTTACTTTAAGCTCAGCCAAGGCTCCGATAGTAGCAATTACACTAGCACCTCCACTCATATCCATCATCATATCAAGCGCATGAGGATAAGGCTTTGTATCTATTCCACCTGTATCAAATGTAACTCCTTTACCGACTAACACAACAGGTTTTTCTGATTTACTCTTAGCTCCATTATAAGTTATAATTATAAACTGACTTTCATTTGAACTTCCTTGTCCCACTGCTATCACTCCTCCCATTTTTTTAGCTTTTATTTGTTTTTCTCCCAAAACATTCACATTCACATTAGCTAAATTTTTCATTATCTTTTTAGTTTCTGAAGCCAAAATTTTTGGAGTCATGTCATTTCCTGGTGTATTTGCTAAATCTCTAGAAATATTTATATACTTTGCTACAACAGTTCCTTTTTTTGTAGATTTCTTTAATTCAGCTTGATCTTTATCTTTTGCTTCTATTACAATCTTTTTTATATCCTTCCAACCCTCTTTTGGTCTTTTTTTATACTTTCTAAATTCATAATCTGCAATTATTGCATTTTTTGCAAAAACTTCTCCTAAGTTCTCACCTAAATTCTTGTATGCAGTAATTTCATTCCAAACAATTCTTGCATTTTCTATTTTATGTTTTTTGATTTCTCCTACAATTTTTCGAATAAGTAAAGCCCACTTCCTTCTATTCATTTGCTCCACTTTTTCTGTTTTAATCATTATGACATCATCTTTTCTGCCTGTTATAAGACAAGTACTATCCACATCCTGAGAAAATATCACCTTTACTTCATTCTTTGCTTTTTTTTCATTTACTACAATTTTCATGTTCTTAATTTATCAGTATTTATTTTTTGATTATATCATGAGAAGTAAAAACTTTCAAAATACATCAAATAAGGTCTACAAACAACCTCCATCCCACTTTATTATGCCCTCTCTTATAATTACAGCTTTACAATTATTATTTTTGGAAGTACCAAACACATCAACTGTAAAACTTCCATTATTACAATCAGATAAAGTATAATTTGAATCTATCGCACTTGCATGTGGAGCATAATCAATTGAACTTATGGTGTTATCTGCTTGCAATTTAGAAATATCCACATTAGCAATAGTCGCTGGATTACCTTCACATTCTATACTCATTGCTGCTGCAAGACTTCCCACACTAGTCTTAAAAGCTGCGATAGAAGCTTTTTTTCGTCCTGAGGCTAATGACACCAACGTTATAGAAGCTAAAATTCCAATTATAGCTATAACCACAAGTAGTTCTATTAAAGTAAAACCTTTTTTCATTTTATTTTTATTTATTCTTATTTTTATTATCTCACAAAATCACACAGAAATACAGTTATCTATTATCTCCACTTCCCATCATTTTTCCTCTCATTTTTCTAGATGATAACTTATTTATGTTTATTTTTGCCACCTCTTCTAGTGAAACACCTAATTCATCAGCCAAAAGTGCCCCGTACCACATAACGTCTCCTATTTCTTTTATTAAGTCTTCTTTCTTATCTTCAATCGAACAATCTCCTCTGAGAGCCTTTTTGAGATGATCAGCAACTTCACCAGATTCACCAGTTATTCCCAATGTCCAAAGAATTATTCTGTCTTTTTTAGATAGATTTTCTGTGATTTTGCTGACATGTTTTATAAAACTTTCTGATTTCAACTGTTCTGAGGAGATATTTATCGCAACTTTAAAATTTTTGAATCCTTTTTCATCTAAAATTTGTAAATGATTAACCGCTTTTTCTATTATTAGTTTACCTAAATTTATGATTTCGCCTGTTTCTTCAGCTATCTGTATAAATTTTTCTGATGGTAATATGCCAAATTTTTCACTTTTCCATCTAACTAATGCTTCGAAACCTTCTAATCTACCTGTTTTTAAATTCACTATAGGCTGATAGTATAAAAGAAACTCATCTTTATTGTATTTTAAGGAAGTTTTTAACAACTCTTTTAGTTTGATTTTTTCTTCTATCTGTTTTCCTAATTTATAAGAAAAAAACATATATTTGCTTCTGTTTTCTTTTTTAGAAATTTTCTTTGCGTGGTTCATAGCTATTTCTGCATTTTTTATCAGTTCTTCTACAGTTTTCCCATCATAAGGATAAATTGTGATCCCTATACTTGCTGTAAGCGGCACTTCTTTGTTGTCTAACCTTATATGATTTTCTAAAATATTTATTATCTTTTCTGCAACTTTTGAAACATTTTCTATTTTTTCTAATTTAGGAATAACCACACCAAACTTATCACCACTTAATCTACCAATCACATAATCTTCTTTTAAAGATTTTTTTAACTGTTGTCCTATCTCTTTTAAAATAAAATCACCTGTCGAGTGACCGTAAATGTTTATAATCTCTTTAAATCTAACAATATCTATATAAAGAAATGCCAATGAGTATTGATTAGATTTTGCAAGGTTTATCAGTTCTTTAAACTCTTCTATTAAAAAATTTCTGTTGTAAAGTCCAGTTAATTCATCGTGGGAGGAGAGGTATGCCAACTTTTCTTGAAGATCATTCTTTTCTGTAATATCAAGGGCAATTCCGATACCAGCTGGTTTTCCTTTGTACATAACTGTATTTGAAACCACATAAAGATTACGGTATCCTCCATTTTTATGTTTTATTCTTAGATAGTGATGAGCTTCTAACTTTTCACCTTTTTCTCTTCTTTCCATTATTTTTTTTACTGTTTCATGGTCTTCAGGATGTATTAATGATAGCAGTTCCATTCCTTTTAGCTCATCTATTGTATAACCTGAGATTTTTTCACCTGCTTTATTTACGTAAATGAATTTTCCGTCTTGATAAAGATAAATCCCTGCTGGTGATAGATCTGCAAATGTTAGAAAAATCTCCGAAATACTGTTAAAGTTTTCAAAATGATCTTCAAGCCTCTTAGTTGTTTTTTTTGTCATTTTATAAAGTTCAACCTTTTATTATCTCCAAACTATGACTTGTCCCGATCCTATCTGCCCCTGCTTTTATCATTTCTACGGCGGTCTTAAAATCTCTTATTCCACCTGCCGCCTTTATCTTTATTTTTCCTTTAGATAGTTCTTTGAAAAGTTTTACATCTTCGATTTTTGCACCTTCTGGAGCAAAACCTGTTGATGTTTTTATAAATTCTGCACCTGATTCTATAACGATCTCTACTGCTTTTTTCTTTTCTTCTTCTGTTAGATACGCAGTTTCTACTATTATTTTATGAATGCAGTTTTCTGTATAGCAAACTAACGTTCTGATCTCTTCTAAAACATAGCTGTAATCTCCTGATTTAAAAGCACCTATATTCCACACAATGTCAAGCTCATCTGCTCCGTCCATTTGTGCAGAAGTAGCTTCTATCAGCTTTGTTTTTAAGGTGTTTGCACCTAGCGGAAATCCTATAACTGTGCATATTTTTACATCTGTATCTTTTAAAATTTCACGAATTCTTCTGACATGAAATGGGTTTACACATACAGAATAAAATCCATACTCGGTAGCCTCTTTACATGCTTTTTCTATGTCAGAATATGTTGCCGTTGGTTTAAGTAGTGAGTGGTCTATGTATTTTGCAATATCTATTGCAGTTTCCATCAGTTTTACCTAATTTTTTATTTTTCAAACACAAAACTATGCCATAAATCTTCTATTTTTTTCTCCGATTCTGGTTTTGATTTGTGTTCTACTAACTTTAAATTATTTTCTTCTGCCAATTTTAGCAACTCGTCTTTTTCATTTTTAAAAATTCCAGAAATAATAAGATATTTATCAAAATGTTTAACAATGTCTTTAAAATATTTTCTGAAAATATCTATCTGAAGGTTCGCTAACACAACGTCATATACACCTTCAATCTGTTCTATACTTCCTAACTTACATTGAACTTTTACTTCATTTTCCCACGCATTGATTTTACATTCTTCTATTGCCTTCTCATCTATATCAACTGTATCAACCTTTGAAGCTCCTAATTTAAAAGCACCAATTCCTAATATTCCAGTTCCACATCCAACATCAAGGACTGTATCTCCTTCTTTTATGTATTTTGGTAAAAGTGATAACACAAGCTGTGTAGTAGCGTGCATTCCTGTTCCAAAAGACATTCCTACTTTTATTTTTATTGGAATAAATTCATCGCCTTTGTAAATTTCCCACTCTGGAATGATTATAAACGGCGGTATTTTTATAGGTTTAAAATCCTCTTTCCAGACTTCTTCCCAGATTCTATCTTCAACATATTCTTCATCAACTATTTTTCCTTCGCCGATATCTTCAAAAATACAGTTTAAACC
>JALWEZ010000122.1 GCA_027039165.1 Candidatus Moraniibacteriota bacterium | reverse complement strand
CGCGTCAACAATAATCAAAAATTAAAAATTAATTAAATTTCTCAAGTATGACATTTCTAAAGAAAATTCAAGTATGACATTTCTATTGGTAATTGACATCACTTTTGACAAACATTGACAAATACAGTAAATATGCTATGCTTAAACGTTATGTATTTAATAATTTAAATTTTTATATGAAAAAATTTTTAGTTGCGTTTGTAGTTTTTTTGGCTCTACCTAACTTTTTTGCTTTTGCAAATACTGATTTTTCTGGAGTGAGTTATCAGGAGAAATTTATTTATGACGGCGCTGGTAGAATTACAAAGGAATTTATAGGAAATGGGAATTTTATCCAATATGTTTATGACAATAGTGGAAATATAATTTCTAGAATTATAGAAAAAGTCCCATCAAAAAATGAAGCAAATGCTCCAATTTTGACTGAAATTGAGCGAGTTAGTCCGCACAGTTCAAATCCTACACCCAAATATACTTTTAATTCTACAAAAGAAGGTACTATAAACTATCTAGGAAGTTGTAAAAGCGATACCAAAAATGCAATAAAAGGAAATAATACAATAATTTTTAAAAAATTAAGTCCTGGAATTTACAAAAGTTGTGCTATAAGTGTGACTGATAAGGATGGAAATGAGTCTGAAAAATTACAAATTTCTGAATTTAAAATTTTGGAAAAAGAAATTGCTACAAAAACTATAAAAAAGGTGCCGATTTATAGACTCTACAATAAACGTACAAATGGACATCTCTATACTCGTGGAGAAACTGACAGAGATAAAGTCTTGGCTAAGTGGCATGACTTTGAATATACAGACTCAGCTCCTGCATTTTATGCAAGTCTTACAGATGATGGCACCACTCCGATTTACAGGCTTTACAACAAGCGAACTGGCGTGCATCTCTATACTAGAGGCAAGGCGGATAGAGATAAAATTTTAGCTAAATACAAAGATTTTGAGTTTACAGATAATGCTCCTGTTTTTTATGCGAGTTTAATTGATGATGGCACTACCCCAGTTTACAGGCTTTACAACAAAAAAAGAGGTGGGCACTTCTACATAGCTGGAGTAAAAAACAGAGATAGAATTCTCAAAAGATATAAAGATTTTGAATACACAGATCTAGAACCTGTATTTTGGGCTAGTAATAAATTAAACAATAATTAATATGAAATTTAAATTACTATTACTTACAATCTTTTTTCTGGTTCCATTTCAAGTTTTTGCTTCTTATCAAACACCTGCTTTTTCTGACCTTCAAGGGAGGAATGATGCGAGGCGTCAGCTTTTGTTTTATGATGGAAGTTTCAATAAATATATTTATATTGAATTTAATGACTCTTCGGGGATAGTTAACCATGATGAGAATCATTTTGGAATTCAAGCTTCTTGTGGTTATGCAATTTGGACGGATGAGGGCTTGTGGGATAATCATTTACTTAGTAATTGTGATTCTTCTCAAGTTTTTGACTTATATCAGTCGGATTTTGTAGAAAAGCCTGTGCTTTATAGTAGCACTCCTCTTGTGCTTAGTTCAAATCTAACCATACCAGCGATAAATAATGACGTTTTGTCAAGGAATGTTTCAGATAATACAGAAGCATGTTCGCAAGAAGAATATGGTCGCCCGTGGAATGAAGTATTGCTTGATATGAAAATGGCCGCAGAAATTCAATTTGGAAAGACGAGAAAGTATGCTGCTGTTAATTTTAGACGAAATTACTCAAGACCTTGTCTTGTAAGATTAATAAATACTGATAACTATCAAGATGCATCTTTATATTTTAAATCGAATGGGCATGATATAAAATTTAATTATTTACTTAACTCAACTAAGTGGTATAAAAGTGATTGGAATGATGATTTAAAGAAATGGACAACACGTATAACTAACATAGGTTCTGGAGTAGTTGAACATTCTTGGAGAGATACTTGTCCTCTTGATTATTTTGCAAATTACGATATAAAAACTCAGACAGATTTGGATTTATCTAGAATTTGTACTAATCATCCCAAAACTAGCTTTGTAGCTGGAGATATAATACTGAAGAAAAATGATACTTCTCATATAAATTATTCAGTACCATTTAAACCTGCTAACTGGAAAAATTTTCAAGGTTTTGATAAGTTACCATTAATGCCTCATATGATACAGGGTACAGAATATAAATATAGAATTTTATTTCTCGCTCCAAATTATAGTAGAATATCGACATTGCCTATTTCTGTGGCATATTATTACAATAATCCAAATGAATTGGTGTTTAGTCATGTGAATAGGGGTAATATATTTACTTTATTTAATCAATTTCAACACTCAGCACAATATGAAGCGTGGTCTGAAAATAATGTCGTATGGTTTCATATTAATAGTAATGGTTATAATACTGGTTATGATGCTCTAGATAATTCATTTTTATATAGTGATCATGATTTGACTTACAAAGACATTGGTAATTTAACAGTAACTCATAGAATATTCAAACCTGAGGATGTGTTTTTTAAATCTACTAAAAATTTAACGCAAGCGCCTGAGTTTGGGGATTATTATGCGCTAAACAATACTTTAACTCAAGAAATTAAAAATACAGCCAAAAATATAGGGAAAATTGAATGGGAAGTATGGGAAGGAGATCAAAAAATTTTAAATGGAGAAAGTAGTGAAGATCAAGTTTTTGTAAATATAGAAAATATAGATGATAATAATCACACATTTTTAATTAAAGCTCGTTCAATTCGTGCAGGAGATACTATTGCTAATTCAAGAATTCCAAGCAAATGGATAAAAACCTATATAAACTACACAGGAGATTATAATAAATTACTCGATACTTGTAAAAAAGATTCTAGATTTTGGCAATGCAAAACTCAATTTTTCTCAGTAAAAGGCTCTATAGCATCAATAAACGGTGAACTTGTTTTTGTAACGCCAGAAGAAAAAACAGTAAGTGTTGCTGACCCAGTTGATACGAGAAATGGTAATTTTGATTTCAAAGAAGTTGATTTAGAGATAAAAACCGCTGGCACTCCTCTTATAATAGGTAGAAAATACAATTCCCTAGATTTAGCAAGGGGATGGCAGTTTAATTTACTTGATAAACTGGATGTTTCTATAGAGAATTATCCAAAAGTCATTTGGTCACAAAATACACAAGAAGAATTTGAAAAAATTTCAGAAAATTCTTGGAAATCAAAATATGGAACTTCAAAATTATATAAGAAAAATGATTCTTGGGAACTTGTACTTGAAGATAAAACAAGACGCATTTATGGGCTTGATGGCAAAAAGCAAAAAGTACTAAACAAAAAGGGCTTAGGTTATAAACTTGAATACTCTACAAATAAAATAATTGCTAAAGATAATTTTGATAATTTGTTAGCGACTCTTAATTTTGATGATAAAAATCATCTAGTTTCTGTAGAAGATGCGCTTGGAAATCAAATTTCATATACATTTGAAGGAGAAAATCTAACTTCTGTCACAGATAGAGAAGGAAATACAACAACTTATGAGTACAACGATAAAGGACTTTTTTATAAAATAATTGGTCCTGATGGAAAGTCTTTCCTAGAAAATACTTATGATGAAAGTGGAAGAGTGCTTTCTCAAAAAGATGCTTATAATCATGAAATTAAATTTGATTATGAGCTTGTGCCAGACACATTCTTGCTTTCAAAAACTACGCTTACTTATCCAGACGGAAAAACTCAGGTTTTCAAAAATTCATTTGGCAAGATAAAATCTGTAGAAAGTCAAAATTTAAGTGTGAATTATGAATATGATGATAATGGCAAAATTCAAAAAATAATAAATCCAAAGGGAGAAAG
>JALWEZ010000121.1 GCA_027039165.1 Candidatus Moraniibacteriota bacterium | reverse complement strand
GGCTAGAAACACCAAAACCTACGCAAACTGGAGTCTGAGTTTTTGATTTTATTTTTTGGATAAGTTTACCAACTCCCTCGCTAAAGTCAATTTTTCCACCAGTTGTAGAAGGAGAAGAAATAGCATAAATAAAACTAGATGAAAGACTTATAATTTCTTCTAACCTTTTGTCCGTTGTGTTAGTAGAAGGCAAAAAAACCAAACTAACTGAATGCTTTTTGGCTAACTCACCTATAGAAATCTTAGACTCTATTTTTGAATTTACTTCCTCTGGCGGAAGTTCTGTAATTATTACATAATCCACTCCACTTTTTTCTAATTCTTCAAAAAACTCATCCACACCAAAAGCTAGAATTAAATTAAAATAAACTAGAAGTCCTATAGGTTTTTGAGGATTTTCTTTTCTCAAAGTTTTTATAATTTCAAAGCATTTTTTGGTATTAGTTCCTGACTTTAGCGCATTATTTACCGACTCTTGAATGGTAGGTCCATCAGCTAGAGGATCAGAAAATGGAAATCCGATTTCCAAAATATCTGAATTTTTTGCAAAAATCCTAAGAATTTTTAGAGATTCTTCTATATCTGGATCTCCAATCATCCAAAACGGCATAAATGCAATTTTTTTTTCTTTTTCTAATTTTTTGAAAGTTTTTTCGTATCTATTCATAATTTTTAGTATTAATTTCTTGAAAAACAGTATGTAAATCTTTATCTCCTCTACCCGATAAATTCACAAGCAAAACATCATCTTTTTTGTAATTTTTAGCCTGTTTTTTGACTTGAGCAAGAGTGTGACTTGATTCAAGAGCAGGTATTATACCCTCTAAACGTGAAAACTCTATAAATGCACTAACAGCTTCTTCATCAAGAATTCCTTTGTATTCAACTCTACCTATTTCATCTAAATAAGCGTGAATTGGTGAAACACCAGGATAATCTAAACCCGCAGAAATTGAATGGCTTTCATTTATTTGACCAAATTCATCACAATTAACTTTTGAAAGACTTCCATGAAGACAACCAAACTTTCCTTTTCCTATAGTCTCACCGTGCCTCACTCCATCTCCAGCTGGCTCAACTCCAATTAATTTAACACTCTCATCATCCAAAAACCCTTGAAAAATCCCAATAGCATTTGAACCACCTCCCACACAAGCCAAAACTTCTTTCGGAAGCTTTCCAGTTTCTTCCAAAATTTGCTCCCTTGCTTCTTCTCCTATAACTTTTTGAAAATATGAAACTAATTCTGGAAATGGATGTGGCCCAGCTGCTGTACCAAAAACATAGTAAGTGTCGTGACTATGAGAAACCCAGTAACGCATAGCTTCATTTATGGCGTCTTTTAGAGATCTAGAACCAGATTTTATTTCCACTACTTGTGCACCAAGCAATTTCATCCTTTCTACATTTACCTTTTGACGCTCAACGTCCTTTGCACCCATAAAAACTCTCACTTCAAAACCAAATAATGCTCCTACCATAGAAACCGCTATCCCATGCTGACCTGCACCTGTTTCACAAATCAGTTTCTTAGAACCCATTTCTCTTGCTAAGATAGCTTGCCCCAATACATTATTTGTCTTGTGAGCGCCACCGTGCAATAAATCTTCTCTTTTTATCCAAATCTGAGCTCCTCCAACTTTTCTTGAAAAATTTTTTGCGTGATATACTGGTGTTTTTCTTCCAGCATAGCTTTTTAATAATTCATCAAACTCATTTTTTAGCTTTTCTGATTTTTTGAACTTTATAAAAGTTTTCTCAACATTTTTAAGAATTGGTTGGAGAAGCTCTGGTGCAAAACATCCTCCATAACGACCAAAGTGTCCATCATCTTTAAATAATTCCTTTTTAAAATTTATTTTTTGCATAATAATTGTTTAATTTTTTCTTTTGGATTATTTGATTTCATAATGCTAGTTCCTACAAGTACAGCATTTACTCTCTCTGAAAGCTGAGAAACATCCCTACAAGAATTTATGCCACTTGCAGATATCACAACTTTATCTTTTGGTATAAGTTTAACAAGTTTATTGGTAGTTTCTAAATTAATCTCAAAAGTCTTTAAATTTCTATTGTTTATCATAATAATCTCTGAACTTAACTCCAAAACACTCTTTAATTCTTGCTCATTATTTACCTCACAAACTGCATCCATCCCTAATTTTTTTGCAATTTCTATAAAACTCTTAATTTGAGCTAAACTCAAAATTCGTGCAATAAGTAAAACTGCATCTGCCCCACACTCACGTGCTTTGTAGATTTGATACTCATCAATTATAAACTCTTTACACAAAATTGGTGCGACTTTGGTTGCTCTAGACACTTCTTTTAAATCTTCAAAAGAGCCACTAAAATATTTCTCATCACAAAGCACAGAAATTGCACTTACTCCAGAATTTTCATAAATACTTGCAAGACTTCCAACTTCAATTTCTTTTTCAATTTTCATATTTGGAGAAGATTTTTTTATTTCTGCAATTAAACCTACTCCCTCCACTGAAATTGCTTTTAAAAAACTTCTACTAGACTTGTTTAGAGAAATTTTACTAGTATTTAAAGGATTTTCTCTCTTTTTTTTATCTATTTCCTGTATTTTGTTTTCTACAATTTCATCTAATACGCTTTTTGTTCTATTCATAAAGTTTCTAGAAATTTAGTGTGATTATATTTAAATTCTTTTGAGCCCCTGCTTACTGTAGTAATGCTTACATTTAACTCACTAGAAATTTCTCTCAAAGACTTTCCTTCCTTTAGTTTTTTAAAAATTTGAAGCCTTAGAACAAACTCATCTATTTCACTCTCTGTAAACATATTATCCAAAAACCCCTCAGCCGTTTCTGTATCTGAAATATTACTTAACACTTCTACAAATTCCTTTCTAAATTCATTTTTCATACTGCTTTATTTTTTATAACTCAATATCTCTATCATTTTTTTCTTCACTTGTCCAGTTTCTATTAAATTTAAGGCTTCTATCACTCCCTCTTCTATAGTACTTACCCTATCAGAAGTCCAAAGAGCAACTCCAGCATTCATAGTAACTACGGTTTTTTGAGCCTCAGTTGCTCTGTTTTCAAAAATATTTAATAAAATTTTAGCATTTTCATTTTTGTCCCCTCCAACTATTTCTGATACAGGATATTCTCTAAACCCAAAATCACTAGGAGAAATTCTGTATTCCTTAAATTCTTTATCTTTGTCAAATTCAAATACACTAGTTTTTCCAGAAATAGCTACTTCATCCATGCCTATATCACTAGTTAGAGTCACAACTCTCTTTGAACCAGTTTCTAGAAGTGTTTCTCCAATTAAAAGTGCTTCTTCTCTACTAGTTGTCCCTATCATTTGAAATCTCACTTGAGCAGGATTGAGCATTGGTCCCAGTATATTAAAATACGTCTTTTTGCCATACATTTTCCTTGCATTTGCCGCAAAGCGAAAAGAATTGTGATAAATCGGCGCAAACAAAAACGTCCAATTAACATTAAGAAGCATGCTAAGAGCTTCTTCTTTGCTCATTTCTAAATTAATCCCTAATGCTTCTAGTACATCAGCACTTCCTGATTTACTACTTGATGCTCTGTTTCCGTGTTTTGCTACATTTATCCCAAAGCTTGCACACACAAAACTCACTGCAGTTGAAATATTAAATGTATTAAACCCATCTCCACCAGTTCCACAAGTATCCAATGCTTGTCCACTAAAATTAACTTTTTGCATTTGCTCTCTACTTGCTCTCAAAAATCCTTTAAGCTCGTCTTTTGTTACAATTGTACCTTTTCTTTTACTCATTAAGTCAAAAATTCTAATTAGTTTTTCTTCATTAACATTT
>JALWEZ010000120.1 GCA_027039165.1 Candidatus Moraniibacteriota bacterium | reverse complement strand
GTATAAGCTTCCTCATTTTCAGAAACAGAAAAATTTTTATTTATAACCAAAAAAGATACTACCACAAAAGACACTATAGCTAAACTAACTATCAAAAAATCACGCATATTTTTGTTTTTATTTTTTGCTTTTTTATTTTTTTATAACACTTGTATTGTGTGGCATAAACGGAATTAGCACTTCTGGAATTTTTATACTTCCATCTTCTTGTTGAAAATTTTCAAGTATAGCAATAAGTGGTCTCGGTGAGGGTAGAACTGTATTATTTAACATATAAACATACTTTTTATTACCTTCTTTATCTTTATATTTTACATTAAGCCTCCTCGCTTGCCAATCCAAAAATATTGAAGCACTTCCAGTTTCTCCCCATCTATTAAGTCCTGGCATCCACGCCTCTAAGTCATATTGTCTGTATTTTCCTGTACTTAAATCCCCTGTACAAATCTTTAATTTTCTATAAGGAAGTCCCAATTCTTCATGAATTTCTTCAGAAATTTTAACCATTTCTTCTTGCATTTTGTCAACTTCTTCTTTTGAAGCTGTGGTAAGTACTATTTGCTCTACTTTCATAAACTCATGAACTCTATAAAATCCAGTGGTATCTCTACCATGACTTCCTATTTCACTCCGGTAACATTGAGAAAATCCATAAATCCTTATAGGCAAATCTTTTTCATCCAAAACTTTGTCCGCATAGTAAGCAAGAAGTCCAGGTTCTGCAGTTCCAACCAAAAACTTTTTTTCTTTTTTTGAATTTGGATCTAAATCTTCTTTTGAAGAAACTACTTGATATATCTCATCCACGTCTGGATTGTATTTTGTACCAGAAAAATACCCTGTACCAAAAAGAGCCCTTTCTTTGATAAGAGTTGGCGGAATCATAGCTCTATAACCTTTACTTGCCATTTTTTGCATTGCATACATCATAAGAGCCATTACAATGTCTACACCTTGATTTTTGAGATAATAACCTCTGTAACCTGAAATTTTTGCTCCTTGTTCAAAATCTATCAAATCTAAATCTTTGGCAATTTCCACGTGGGTTTTGGGAGTAAAAGAAAATTGAGGCTTTTCTCCCTTTTCATATACTACCACATTTTCATCTTCGCTTTCTCCAATAGGCACATCTGGAGCTTGAACAGTAGGAACTTTTACCATAAGCGCTTCAAATTTTTCATTTACCTCCCTAAGTAAAGGTTCTTTTACTTCCAATTTTTCTTTAAAAATTTTACCTTTTTTTATTATCTCTTGCCTCTCACCGTCATCAGCACTTTTAATCATTTCATTTAAATCATTCTTGAGAGATTTAAGCTCTTCAATTTCTCTAATCAAAGCAACTCTCTCTTTATCAACTTCAATGAGTTCCAAAAGATTTAAATCTAAATTTTTATCCTTTATAGTTTTTTCTATTTTTTCTCTATTTTTGCGAATATATTTTATATCTAACATAGTATTATCTTACGATTTCTTAAATTATTTTTCCGAATTAATCACTTGTCGCTAAATTTTCTCTCAACTTTTTGCTGAACTTTTGAACTAAATGAAGCTGTATAATCTGATTTCACTCTATCACCTATACTTGAGTAATTAATTATTGTATGCTTTTTATAAGAGGCAAACCATCTGAGCCAGTTGGTACATAAATTGTTCCTTGTCTATCTTTTAAATTTTTTATATACAAATACTGCAAATATTTTGGTGTTATAGTTTCATTTATGATTTTTTGAGCGTCACTTTGACCCTGAGCTTCGATTCTTTTTCTCTCTGCTTCCTTTTTTTCTTTTTTGAGCACAAAATCCAATCTTTCCGCATCCTGCTCTGCCTGTAATTTCTTTTGAATGCTACTTGCAAGTCCTTTAGGTAAAATAACATTTCTAAGTAAAACTTGCTCAATTATTATTCCTCTTGGTTCTACTGTATTTTTTAAGTGTTTTCTGATTTCTTGTGCAACTTCTGCCCTTTTTTCAGAATAAACCGCACGAGCATTATACTTTGCAATAACTGCCCTAATTGCACTTCTTATTTCTGGTCTTATGATTTTTTCTTCATAATTACTTCCTAATTCTCTGTAGACATCCGAGGCTTTTTTCTCTTCTAATTTATAAAAAACTGTTATATCTAAATCCAACTGCAAACCCTCATTTGTAAGAGCAACTATCTGATCCGAGCCTTTTCTTTGCCCTTCTCCATGAGCTATACTCATAGTATACTCCTCTGTACGAACTGACATTTTTTTTACTTGTTCAAATGGATTTACAAAATGCAAACCAGACGAAAGCTCAGCGTCTTTCACCTTTCCAAAAAGAACCTGCACACCAGTGTGTCCTGCATCTATTACTACAATTAATTTTAATAAAACTACAACAACCACTATGATAGCAAAAAATAAAATTATAAGTAATTTACTAAATTTTAGATGTATTTTCTCCATATTGCTTTTAGTTGAATTAGAAAAATGTGTTTTATTTTGTTTTAGATTTTTAAATATTTTTTCTATAAAAGTATCTTGATTTATATAAATCCGCCCTCTTTTTTTGTCTATGATTTTTTTTGAGATAAATTTCATTATATACGGAAAAACAAAAATCAACAAAACTATCCAAAAAGCCATAAATAATACAAAATAAACCAAATTAATACTATAAGTATAGCATATAATATAAAAAAATAAAATTTGACAATTTAAATAACATAGGGCATACTATTAATATATCGCATTTATCATCAAAATCGATATATAGTTCATTAAAAGTAGTTTAACGTTTTTATATAAATTCTACTGAAAAGCAGTGCCTTGAAAGGCTTACAAACAGGGTTATTTTACAAATGTAAAAGATCCTTCATATCCAAAAAGGAGTTATTATGAAAAAAATAATTAATTTATTGTTAGCGTCTATTATTTTTAACACTGTAGTTATAGCAGAAACAAAAGTTCTAATTAGAAATGTGCCAACATGCACATTAGAAGAAAAAAGAATTTTAAAGATAGCTATTAGTAATATAGAGTTGTCTATAAATAAACAAAACTTGTCAATGTTCACATTAGCACAAAAAGGTTCTGAGTGTAGTTTTGAGGATTTAAACATCACTTATGAAACTACAAGAAACTGGAAATTTTTGGTAGAAGCAAAAATGTATGCAAATTTTATCGAAGACAAAAAATCTAAACTTACTAAAGGAATTTTTGAAAAATTTGAAACAACTCTTTGGAAAAGCGGGTATGATTTTGATAGACTACCATTTGACAGAGAAGAATATACCAGAATCAAGAAAGCTTTTTTTATAGGTAGAATTAAATCAGTGTTAAAAGATCCCGAGGATGCCAATATTTCTAAAAAAGTAAAAGTCTACATTCTTATCAAAAAAGGTAGTTTAAAACTTGATGAGCTTGACTTTTTAGATAAGAACTTGACAAATGAGGTAAAAGACCTTAGCGATGAACTTAGTGAAGAAGCTGTAATTTCTGTCAAAAGAATGCTTAATTCAAGTAAGTTATCTATAAGCGTAACCCAAGATTTTTCTAATAGATTTTTAAATTTATTGAAAATAATAAATTTTAGAAATGAGAATGTCTTTTCAGAAGACCATTTAGAGGCAGCTAAGCTATACCGAATAGTTCTCAGGAGTCCTGGACTTGTCGATAGGAATACTCTAAAAGAGCTTTATGAACTCTTAGTATCAAGTGGCAAAAAACTCGATGAACTCCCAATAATAGCGGAGTAGAACATAAAAAACCACGCCACAGAGACCAGTATAAATTTATACTGGCTTTTTTTATTTTGAACAATTTTAAAAAATTTGACAAATAAAATTAAAAGCGTATCATATATTATATTGT
>JALWEZ010000119.1 GCA_027039165.1 Candidatus Moraniibacteriota bacterium | reverse complement strand
TATTTTGTTGATAATCTGGTAATTGATTTTTTTTTATAAATTTTTCTTTATTGGTAATTATTTTTTTTCTATTTTCTTTGAATCTTTCTAACTTTGCAGCAGCTCTCCCAGAAGAATCTAGCTCATGAATAATAAATTCAACAAAATTTCTCTCATCAAAGGCGGGTCCAGCATATGTATAGTAAACCCAACAATGTTTTTGTGTATGATTTTTTAAATCAGACCAAAATTTCGGATATTTATTTTTTAATTCACTATTTGATAAATTTTTCACGTCCTCCTTCCACTTTTCATTTGCTTCATATTTACTTATCAATTTTAGCAAGTCCTCTGATTGATCTTGAGTAAAGGAATTCTCCGCAGGTTCAGTGAATAAAGTATAATAAGTATCAAAATCTTTTTCTGAAACAGTTTCTTTTAAAATATTTCTTAAATTTTTATCTATATATCTAAAATCTTGAAAATCTAATAATGATAATAAAATTCCATGCGCATACAATTCAGCTTGTTTCTCTGCAAAAGTTTCATAAATATTAATTAATTCCTCATCGGATTTATTATTTAAATTTTGCGTGTATATATTTTTATAACTCCACTTGTTAAAACTTTTACCAAGCTCATCTGTCTTTTGTATTATTTCTCTATTTATATAATCAAAATCATTCTCAGTTCTTGATACTAGTTCGTTGTGAGTTTTTTCCCATGTATTTAAATCAGCTATATATTCAATAGTATTGTTTTGTGATTTTATACCAAGCAAAGTTTTTGGAATATTAAATTTTTGAGCACTGAGATTTGAAAAATTAGTCCATATATTATTCCTAAAAAATGGCGAATTAAAGTCTTTGGCAACCACTGTCCAATTATATTTTTTGTACCATTTTTCATCTTTAATTTTTAGCGTAGTAATTGGTCTACTCTGTGTTATATAAAATTTGTTATCAGCATATGCCCATTCAATGTCTTGCGGAAGTTTATAATGATTTTCAATTCTTTTTATAATTTTTGAAAGCTCAAGAACTTCACTGTCACTTATTGCTTGCATTTGTCCTTTTTCTTCTTCTAAATCAACCCATTCATTTCCACCAGCTTCTTTTTTATAAAGCGCTTTTGATTGAACTGCTATAAAATTTTCTATTATTTCATCTTTGCTTTTTGACACAACAAATGAATCTGGTGTCACACTTCCAGACACTATAGCTTCACCAAGTCCAAATCCTGCTTCAATTATCATTTCGTCTCTGTTTTCGGTAACTGGATGGACTGAAAATGCAATTCCAGATTTCTCAGAATTTACCATTTCCTGCACAACTACAGCAACTGAGATATGTTTTTTTTCAAGTCCTTTTTCAAATCTATAAAATATTGCTCTTTCTGTAAAAAGCGAAGCCCAACATTTTTTTATATTTTCAAAAAGTGAGTCCTGTGTAGTATTTAAAAAAGTATCCAACTGCCCAGCCCAAGCATGTTCAATGCCGTCTTCTGCTGTCGCTGATGATCTAACTGCCACATACTGAGCATCTAATTTATCAAAACAAGTTTTAATTTCTTTTTTTATCCCAGTCGGAATTGTTTCATTTAGTATTAATTTTTGAATATCTTTTGAAGCTTTTTGTCCAGATTTTGAATCCTCATTTTTTACACTAGCTAATATCTTTTGAATTTTTGTATCTAGTTTTTTGGATTTAATAAACTTATCAAACGTAGTTGAAAGCACTACAAATCCGTCAGGTACTGGTATCTTTGCATTTATCATTTCTCCAAGTGATGCTCCTTTTCCTCCTGCGATATCCGTATCATCCTTTTTTAAATCTGCAAAAAATTTTGTGTATTTCATATTGTTAAATCTCTAAACTTACATATTTGAAAAAGCTAGTGTTATTAAGCCTTTTCAAATATGTAAGTTCTATTAAAATTAATTACTTTCTTTACTTTTTTAAAATTTCAACTACATCATGACTTACATATACTACCACAATCTTCACCTTTGATTTACTTAGTTAATGTAACTGATAAAAGCTCCATTAATAGTTTGGATATAATTCTTAATTTTGTTTACTTTTTAAGACTACCATATTTTCTACTATTTTTCTAGTAAAAGTCTTGTCTAACGCAAGATGATATTGAAATAGTAAGACTAAAATTTGCATAATTTTAAATTGTGGTATATAATTAATTGTGAGTTAGTTAGTGCATAGAGATGCACTTTTGTTTGTTAGAATTAAATTTATTATTATGTCTCAGGATAATCTTATAAGACTTGTGTCGAAAGGTGATGAAAATGGAATTGGAAAAGGTCACGTAATTTGGGCACACAAGAATACAAAAAAACTTCGCAATGTAAAAATTGAACTTAATAAGTTTAATCCAATTGCCAAAAAACATACTAAGTATGTAGAAAAGAAGAAAAAATAACATTAAATTAGTATAATACAAGAATATGTCTAGAGTATGTCAAATTACAGGTAAAAAAACGATTTATGGTCATAACGTATCTAAATCACAGGTTAAGACTAACCGTAATTTTAAGTCAAATTTACATTGGAAACAACTTTTAAATCCTGCAACTCAGCAGAGCTTGAAAGTTCGCGTATCAGCAGCTGGACTTAGAACGTATAAAAAATGGATTTCTGAAGGTAAAATGTTTGATTTAAGAGAAGTTATTAAAAGAAATAAATAAAAATAAAATTAAAAATAAAAATATGAAATTACCACAATTTTCTATAGGCAGTTTTATTCTCGGTGTTGTTATTGCTATTGCTGTGTATCATGGGTATGTTGTGTATAAATTAAACACACTTGCACTGACAACAGCTAATCAAGTGCAAGTCAATAATAATAGACTTACACAAATTGAGAATTTTTTGAACGGTGTAATAGCAAAACAACAAAAAAATATTAAAGCAAAGAAACAAGCACCTAAGCAGATTCAAAAAAAGATAGAAGAAAAGAAAGAAGAAAAATAATGCGAAATCTAAAGAAAATACAAAAAACATCGATTAAAAGGTGTTTTTTTGTTTATATAAACAATTAAAATTTAAGATTAGATTTAACTAATGTCTTTAAAGCCAGTTTTACAAATTTTTGCAGATAGACTGGAATCACCTCTTGTTATTAATTTACCTTTTTTGATTACTATAACCTCATCAGGAGTTAAATATTTTAGTATTCTATTGTAATGAGTTATAATAATCAGCGTCTTATCCTTAGCTTTAATGAATTTTTTGAGAAAGTTGGAGATAATTTTGAGAGCGTCAACATCTACTCCAGTGTCTATTTCGTCCAAAAAAACATAACTTGGATCCAAAATTGCCATTTGCAAAATTTCCATTTTTTTACGTTCTCCTCCTGAAAAACCTTCGTTAAGGGATCTGTTTAGTAGTTCTGTGGGAATTTCTAATTCTTGAGCTATAGCATCCACTTGTTTTTTAAATTCTATAATATTTATTTTTTTATCATCGGAACCTAAAGCTTTTCTTAATAACTGAAAAACAGTAACTCCAGGAATTTCTATAGGAGCTTGCATTGAGAGAAAAATACCAAGCTTAGCACGTTTGTCTGCGGAATAGTTTTCAATTGATTTATTGTCTAAAATTATAGATGAAGAATCTGAAAAAGAAAAAATAGGATCTCCCATAATTGAACGAACAAGTGTTGATTTCCCTGAACCATTTGGACCCATAATCGTATAAATTTTACCTTTTTCAAAATTAAGAGAAATATTTTTGAGTATATTTTCTTTCTTTTCTGTAACTGTTACTGACAAATTCTTTATTTCTAACATATATTTAAATTAATCCTTGTAATGATAGTATAGCAGTAATAAGACTATAATGCTATAC
>JALWEZ010000118.1 GCA_027039165.1 Candidatus Moraniibacteriota bacterium | reverse complement strand
ATTCCCAAGGCATGCTTTCATCTACATTTCTATTTATCTTTAGTTTCATTGTATTATTTAAGGTTTTTTAACTATACCTTGTCTTCGTTAAAAAGTTATAAGATATAAAATCAAATATCAAATACTACTTAATATAATACCATGTTTATGCGTAATGTAAAAATAAAAAAATATTTTCTTGCGAGCATTGTTTTTTTGCTTCTTTTTGTCGTTTCTTTCTCTTATGAAGAATGTTTTGCTGGAAAAGACGATACGGCTTCTGGATGGGCTTGGTCTGGTTCACAAAATCCTAATGGAGGTGTTGCTGGTTTTGGATGGATAAGTACTAATAGGATAGATTGTGATACAGATGATAGTGGTACGAGTGATGGAGGATATGGTTGTCCTACTGCTGGAACTAAAATTTCTGATTATGGTGTAGATATACCAGATGCTGGAAATACTCTTTCAGGTTATGCTTGGAGTGAGCGAATCGGATGGATTTCTTTTGAAACTGGTGATTTATCAGGATGTCCAAGTGGGACTTGTAATGCACGTAGAGTTGATGGCGGTGCTGGTAATCTTGATGAAATTCATGGTTGGGCAAGAATTCTTTCTATCGCAAATGCTGGTGCAAATAAGGGTGGTTTTAGTGGCTGGATTAAATTGCATTCAGAACCTTCTGATTCTATAAGTTATGGAGTTAAATTAGATGAAAGTACTATCCCAATGAAATTAACAGGTTATGCTTGGAGTGATGAGTTTGGATGGATTGATTTTTCTAGGGTAGTTGTGGGACCAATTCCAGATTTAGTGATTTGTCCTTCATCGTTTACGATAGCTTCTGGAGCAACTCTACAAACAAAGCTTTGGGTTGGTGGAAATTGGGGAAGCGTGACCTGTGCTTATATAGCAGGACATACTGGTGAATTTAGTGATGTTACCTCTAGCTCGGATTCTTCTTGGGTGAGTGTGGATTCAGGTGTTGCTATTGTAGGTAATGGAGGGGGAACAACTAAAGGACTTGTGACTGGTGTAGCTAATGGTTCAACAATCATAACGGCGACTTATAAAGGACTTACAACAAATGCTTACGTAACAGTTAGTGGAAGCGCTGCTAATTGTGGAAATGGTGCAGTTGATACAGGTGAAGCTTGTGATGATGGAGCTGCTAATAATGGGCCTTGTCCAGCAACTTGCTCAGCAAGTTGCACACTTAACAGTTGTTTATGTACTTAATATAATAAAAAACATGAAAGAAAAAATACTAAATTTTATAAAAAAGAAAGAAAGCACTGAAATTGCTCGTTATCTACCGCTTGAAGGTGAAAGTTGGTTTAATACTTATTTTGTTGAAGTGAAAAATGCTTTTCAAAGAGCTTGGAACTGGAAGTTTATGTGGTTTTGGGCACTTTTTTTAGCTGGAGGAAGTTCTAATGTTATTGGAAAATTGGCTAATGTTGTATCGCGTAACAATAATGATGCTCAAGCGGTGTTTTCGGATTCAACGGGAGGTGTCTTTAATCAATATAATTATATATTGGTTGCCATAGTTGTTATTTTTATTTTATTCATGCTTATTCTTACAGTAATTTCATATGTGGCTACTTGGGGAATTACTAGAAGCATATCAGAAATTCAAGATAGTGGAAAACCAGAAAATGATAGTTTTAAAGAAATATGGAAAAAAGGAAAAGATGGTGTGATAAAATTATTTATTTTTGGTGTAATTGTGTTTTTAATTTATATCTCTTTTTTTGGTGGAATAATTGCAATTCCTTTTATTTTGAATATAGTAGAGTCTAAACTTGTTATTGCGTATGTTATATTCATAATACCTGTATTTCTTTTATTTCTGTTTATAGGTTTTTATACAGTTTATATAGCTATTACTATTTTGATTTTAGAAAATTCTACTCCTATTAAATCAATAAAAAAAGCATTACATCTCATAAGACATTCTTACAAGGAAGTTGGAAAATTGATTATTGTGCGTATATTGTTAAATATGTTTATAGGAATAATTTCACTTTTATATATTTTGATGTATGTAGTAATAATTGGTATAGCAGTTTTTGTATCTAGTTTTCTAATTGGCACTGAGGCAAGTTATTTGGGTGTAATCATTAAAATAATAATTGTTTTATTTGATGTTGTATTAGTAATAGGCGCATTAATTCCTATTATTATTTTTGGACTTATCTCAAGACTCGTTTTTTTGGATCTTTGGATTTGGTGGGTAAAGAGAAATATACCAAGTTTAAGAGAAAAAAGTTTAAAATAAACAATAGATTATGGATTTAATAAATGCAAAGGCACATCTTAAAAAAGAAGATGTAGAACCAGAAGGGGAGAATAATAATGAAATAAAAATCGGCATAGTTTTTTTTATTATGTCATTGGCTTTTGGTACGTTATTTGCTTTTAGTTTAGATAATGCAATAAGTAACTCACAATGGGTATTATTTTTTGTATTGGGTACGATTGTTATTTCAGTCATCACATTAAATGCACTAGTTAACTCTATCGGTAAATGGAGAGTTTTAACTGTACTTGTGTTTTTTGTGCCAAATCTATTTTTTTCTTTTTCTTTAATAGGTGTTGTATTACTTGGAATTGCTTCTTTGATAATGGCAATTTATGCTGAAAAAATATATAATTCAATAGGAAATATGCGAAAGATAAATATAGGACAAGCTTTGAGTGTGGGTGTTAGTGGTATATTGTTTGCTACTTCTATTGCAGTTGCTAGTCAGTATTTTGTAGTTATATCCAAAAAAGACACAAAAGATCTTATTCCTAAAATTAGTAACAGTATGGTTGTTAATAATATACTTGAAAAATATTTTGTAAACAGTGAAAATGGAGGTGTTTTGACTATTGATAATTTTATAAAAAAAATTTTAAAAACAGGTTCAGTAGATCATTTTACAAAACTAGAATCTTTAATACCTGTTAAGTCAGATCTGACAAAAAATGATGATGTGAAGCATAAAGTTTTAAATACTGTAAATAAAACAATATCATCAACAGAAAATAAAATGGTAATTTCTCTCAGAAAAGAGATTTCAGAAAAAATCAACAAAAATTTAAAAGGTGATGAAAATGTGATAGAGGTATTTGCATTATTTTTACAAAAACAATTAGAAAACACAGTATTGAGTAATTCTACGCTAACGAGATTTGCGCCGAATTTATTTGCATTATTATTATTTTTTGCTCTTGTATCTACAACAGCAATAATAAAATTTCCAGTTGTTTGGATTTCTTCAATTTTATTTAGATTTTTGGAATTTACACAATTATTCAGGATAATGAAAGCATACAAAGAAGTTGAGGTTATAACGTTCAAAACAAAAAATTAGCACTCTAAAGGTTAGTTTGCTAATTTTTGATTGTTATGGTAATATAAATTTGTGTAATAAAAATATATCTAGAAAATAAAGAAAATTATGAATCCATATGAAGTTTTAGGCGTTAGTAAAGACGCATCCGAAGATGAAATTAAAAAAGCTTTTAGAAAAGCGGCTCACAAGTATCATCCAGATAAAGATGGAGGTGATGAAGCTAAATTTAAAGAAATAAATGAGGCTTATCAAATTTTATCAAACAAAGAAAAACGTGCTCAGTATGATCAGTTTGGTCAAAATTTCGGTGGTGCCTCTGGTGGATCTGGTGGATCTGGTGGTTTTGGCGGAGCTCAAGGATTTGATTTTTCTCAGTTTACTCAAGGAGGAGGTTTTGAATTTGGAGGAGGTTTTAGTGATATTTTTAGTGATTTTTATGGCAAAAAAAATGCTAGTTCAAGGGGTAGGGATATTCAAGTGAGTGTGCAAATTACATTTTTAGAAATGATAAAAGGAGTAACAAAAAAAATTGATTTGTATAAATCAGTTAAGTGTGAAACTTGTAGTGGAACTGGAGGAGACAAAAATTCAAAAGAGATAATTTGTGAAAAATGTAAAGGAAGTGGTAGCGTGCAAAAAGTAATGCGTACAATGCTTGGGAATTTTGCGCAGACTGTAACTTGTTCAGATTGTGAGGGAAAGGGTAAAAGTTATGAAAAACTTTGTTCTGATTGTAATGGTAAGGGTAGAGTTGATAAGGATGTAATAGAAAGTATAGATATTCCAGCTGGAATAAGTAATGGACAAACTATAGTAGTCAATGGTAGAGGAGAAGCTGGTGAAAATGGAGCAGATGCTGGAGATTTGCTCATTATAGTTGAAGTTGCAAATGACTCTAGATTTATAAGAGATGGAGATAACATAAATTCAGAGATACACATTTCGATTAGTCAAGCAATTTTGGGTGATAAAGTAGATGTAGAGACTGTAGAAGGGAATGTTGTAATGAAAATTCCGTCTAGTACTCAGTCAGGAGAAATTTTTAGAATCAGAAATAAAGGAGTTCCTAGATTACAACGCATGGGAAGAGGAGATCATATGGTGAAGGTTATTGTTGATATTCCTACTAAATTAAATCGGAAACAAAAGAAATTAATTGAAGAATTGAGTGAAAATGGTCTTTAAATTTTATAGATAAAAAAACAATGAAAACATTGTTTATAAGAACTTTTGGATGTCAACAAAATGTTGCAGATAGTGAGAGAATTGCAACTTATTATGAAGCTAGAGGTTATAAACAAATTAAGGAAGAAAATAAAGCAGATTTAGTAGTGATAAATTCTTGCATGGTTAGAGGAAAGGCAGAGGAAAGAGTTTATGGTTATATAAGAAATCTTAGAAAAGTGAATGATGCTTCTAGTCAAAGAATAGTTCTTACTGGTTGTGTAACTGGTGCAGCTATGAGGGAGCCAAGTGGGGAAATGGCAAAAAAACTCAAAAAAAGAATTCCAGATGTAGAATTATTGCCTCTAGAAGAAGTAGGATTTGAACCAGAACCAAAAAGAGCAGAAGGCAAACATGCTTGGGTTGTGATTTCAAATGGATGTAATAATTATTGCACGTTTTGTATAGTTCCTTTTGCGAGAGGTAAAGAAATTTCTAGACCATTTAATGATATAATAGAGGAGGTTAAAAAATTAGTTTCTGATGGTTATAATTCAATTACCCTGCTTGGTCAAAATGTAAATTCTTATGGTAGCGATTTGGTACTTGCAAAAAACAAAAAAGAACAAAGTAATTATGTTTTACCGTCTGGACAAGTAGTTGAGCCAGTGATGGTTTCTCATTTAGGAAGAGAGAGAATTCCTACATTATTTCCTTATTTACTAGATACTGTAGCAAAAATAAAAGGACTAGATACAATAACCTTTACGAGTTCAAATCCATGGGATTTTTCAGATGAACTTATAGATGTAATAGCTAAAAATAAGAATATAGATAGATTATTGCATTTACCAGTGCAATCAGGAAGTGATAAAGTTCTTAAGTCCATGAATAGGTGGTATAGTTCAAAAGAATATTTAGATTTAACAAAAAAAATTCAGAAAAGAATTCCAGAAGTAAAATTTATAACTGATATAATTGTTGGATTTTCTGGTGAGACTGAGGAGGATTTTCAAAAGACTGTAGAATTATCAAAAAAAGTTGGTTTTGTGAGAGCTTTTATTGGACAGTATTCTCAAAGACCTGGAACTGTTGCAACAACTAAGATGCTAGATGACGTACCTCATAAAGAAAAAAAACGGCGTTGGGAAATTCTTAATGAACTTATAAATGTTCCAAATATAGGCGTTTCTTATAGTAAAGATTGGATAAGAACTAGAGAAGCGCATAGTGTAAGATAAATAATTAATTTATTAATTTAAAAAAATGAAAGATAATAAAATATTGAGCTTAAAAATTGTATTTATATTAGGGTTAATTTTTGAATTATTTTTAGCCGTTCCTTTTATAAGTTGGTTTACTGCTTTTGTTTTGACTAGTGGAGGTTTATATGTTTTTGAATTTATATTAAGTGTTATAGTTTTGATAATAGCAGCTATTGCTGGTAGAGGTTTTGCGGCACCTATAATGGGAATTTTTATAAGTTTTGTTGGAGCATTACCGTTTGTAGGCTGGGCTTTGCATTTAGCAACAGCTATAGTTTATCTTGTATCAATAATAAATCTTTCAATACTAAATCAAAAAACAGGTACACAAGAAGAGAAAAAAAATGTAGAAAAAATAGAAAAAAAGTTAAACGACAAAGATAATATAAAAGACGCTGAGATAATAGAGTAATTTTAGTTAAATTTTATAATCCAAATTCTAATCGATATTGCTCACTCATCATACCAGGATGCCAAGGTGGGTCAAAAGTTAGTTCAATTTCTACTTTTTCTATATCTTTAGAGGTAAGAAGTGCTTCTTTTATGTCACTTTCTATAACGCTAAATAAAGGACAGCCTACTGTTGTAAGGGTCATAACTATAAAGGCTGTTTTTTCTTTGAGTTTCGCTTCATAAATTAAACCCATTTCAACGATTGGAATTTGAAGTTCTGGATCTATTACGTGCCTTAATAAATTAAGGATTTTTGAATTTCTTTTGTTATCTTTTTTCATTGTATTTAGGGTTATTTAATGCTTTTTGCGCAGTTTCAAGAGAAAGAAGCGCGCATTTTAGTCTAGCATGACTAAGCTCTATACCAAGTATAGATATAATATCTTCTTTGGTCATGTTGTTTAATTTTTCTATTTTTTCTCCTTTTAGTTGCTCTGTAAGCATACTTGCAGTTGCTTGGGAAATAGCACAACCTTCTCCAGAAAAAGAAATATCAGTGATTTTATTATCTTTAATTATCATATCTATTCTCATTTTATCACCACAGGTTGGATTATTTCTACTACTAGAGTGAGTTGAGTTTTGTAGTATCCCATTATTTGATGGATTATGATAATGTTGTAAAATTTGTTCTTGATATATACTCATAAATTTATTTTAAAATTTGTTCAACTTTTTTTAAACCTTTTACAAAAATATCAATATCTTTTTTTGTATTGTAAAAATAAAAACTTGCTCGAGTAGTAGCTAAAACATGCAAAACTTCATTGTGAAGTGGCATAGCACAGTGATTTCCAGCGCGGACGCAAATATTTGAATATGAGTCTAGTATACTTGCTATGTCATGTGGATGGTAAGATTTAAATTTGAAACTTATGACACCACTTCGTTTTTTTGTGTCAATGGGACCAAATATTTCAATTTCATCTCCAAAAGTTTCTTTTAATTTATTTGTTGCATATTCCAAAAGTTTTATCTCGTGATTTCGAATATTTTCTATGCCTATATTTTCTATATAATCAATAGCACTTCCAAGACCAATAACTCCAGAAATATTTGCGCTACCTGCTTCTAATCTATGAGGAATTTCGGTAAAAATTGAGTTTTTGAATGTTACTTCCTCTATCATATCACCTCCAGTAAATAGTGGGGTAAGTTTGTCTAATTTGGTTTTTTTTCCATACAATACTCCAACACCAGTTGGACCGCACATTTTGTGAGCACTAAAAGTCAAAAAATCACAATCTAAATCCAAAACATCAGTTTTTATGTGGGGCACACTTTGGGCACCATCAATAACTGTTATTATTTGAGGATTATTTTTTTTCGCAATTTTTATTAATTCTTTAATAGGATAAATGGTTCCTAGTACATTTGAAACATGAGCTATTGCCAATACTTTTGTTTTTTTTGAAATTTTGTTTTTAAATTCATCTAAATCAATTTCTCCTGTTGAACTAATATTTAAAACCTTTAAATTTTCATTATTTACTAGTCTTTGCCAAGGAATTAAATTTGCATGGTGTTCTGAAGCAGTTATTAAAATTTCATCGTCGTGCTTTAAAGTGTCTTTTAAACCAAATGCAACTAAATTTATACTAGCAGTAGTTCCAGAAGTAAAAACTATTTCACTCTCATCGTTTGCGTTTATAAAGTTTTTTACTTTTCGTCTTACTTTCTCATACTTTTGAGTTGCTTTTTCACTCAACTCATAAACACCACGTGATGTATTTGCTCTGCACTTATAGTAATACTCATCCATTGACTTAACTACAATGTCTGGTGTAAATGATGTTGCACCACTATCTAGATAAACTAGATTAGGTTTATTTTTAAAAATTTGAAAATCTTTCTTTATTTTTTCTGTATTTATTGTGTTCATGATTGAATTTTATAATTTTTTATAGATGTTGTAAAGGTTTGAACACAGTGTGCTTTTACTCTGTTTTAAAAATGTTAGTTATATTTTTTACTTCGTTACTTGAACCCAGTACAAAACTTGCTCTTTGGTGATAATCGCTAACTTTTAAATCAAATAAAGATGTTCCTTTTTCGGTATATGCACAACCTCCAGCGCATTTTAGTATGAATCCAAGAGGTACTCCTTCATAAAGAAGTCTAAGTCTGCCATTGGGGTGATTTGTGTCTGACGGATAGGTAAATATTCCACTTTCTTTGAGTAATATATGATTTACATCGGTTACAAGCGCTCCACTATAGCGAAGTTTTTTACCAGAGGAAACCCAATTATCAAAAACATTTTTATACGCTTCTGATTGGGATATTGCTTTTAAATTTCCTGGTGCAAAAGTTTTTGCTTGTTTTGAAATTTTGAAATTATCCTTTAAAAATAAAAAATCACCTACTTCATTTAACTCAAACAAAGCTACAGTATTTTTCTCTAGAGCAAAAACAAAAGTTACCTTTGGGCCATAGAGAGCATAACAAGCTGAAACTAAATTTGATCCAGCTGTTTTGTTTATAGGATTACTAGACCAAATTCCAAAAATTGAGCCAAATGTAATATTGACGTCTCCCACGGAGCCTCCATCATATGGATCATAGGCCACAAAATAATCTTTTTTTGCTTTTTTGTTTATTGAAACACTATCTTTTTCTTCGCTTGCTATAGTTTTTACAATTTGAGTATTTTCTAAATGTTTTTGAATTATCTTGTCTGATTCTATATCTAGAGTTGATTGTACGTCTCCTGAAAGATTCTCATCACCACATTTTTCTGTGTCTTTCATACGTATTTGAGCATTTACGTATTTACTTGCTCTTGAGAGTGAAATAATTATTTTTTGTAAATCAAAGTCAACGTTTTTTTCTTCTAAATAAGTTTCTAGGGTTTTCATATGTGTAAAATTAATGTATTTATAGTATACTATAAAAATATGAAAGACCAAAAGAAAATAAGAAAAAATAAGAAAGATTTTTTGTGGGGAGTTACTCAAGTTGGACAGCAGGTTGAGGGAAATTGTACAACAAACAATTGGGACACGTGGGCAAGACGCTCTCTTGTGCCAAGATGCGACTTGGCAAACGATTATTGGAATAGGTTTAAAGAAGATCATGATTTGCTAGAAGAATTGGGAGTGAGAGCTTATAGATTGAGCATTGATTGGGGGAGGGTAGAAATTAAAGAAGATGAATATGACGCAGATGTAATTGCTCACTACAGAGAAATTTTGCTTGACGTGAAAAAAAGAGACATAAAAGTAATTCTTGGTCTGTGGCACTATACATTTCCAAGTTATATAGAGCAAAAATACAAATTGCAAAGTAAGATAGTTAGAGAAAAATTTAAAAACTTTGTAAAAATTATTAGAGATGAGCTTGGAGATTTGGTGGATATGGTAATTGTTTTAAATGAGCCTATGGTTTTTGTGGGTACAAGCTTTCTTCTGGCACAAAGGCCTCCGTTTAGAAAAAATCCACTAATTGCTTTGGGTGTTATCAATAATTTAATAGCTTTTCACAAAGATGCGTATAAACTTTGGAAGCAAAAATATCCAAAAACCAAAATTTCATCAGCTCATCTGTGGAATGATTTAGGTTCAAAAAACAATAATTTTTTGGAAAATGTTGCTGTAAAAATTTCAAAAATATTTAGAGTAAGTTATTTTCTTTGGAGACTTAACTCAACTAGTGATTTTATAGGTTTAAACTATTATACTTCAGATAAATTGGAGTTTTGTGGGTTTAGGAAAAAAGAAGGGGGTATTTTGGGCTTTAGAAGTACAGCGAATTGGCCAGATCCTGAAGTTTGGAGGGATTTCCCACCAGGACTCTATAGGGTACTAGTGCAAGTAAAAAAGTACAAAAAACCAATTTATATACTTGAGAACGGAAAACCTACAGATTTAGGTAAAAAAGACATTGCACGTATTGAGTTTTTGAGAAAAAGCGTGTTTTTTATGAAAAAAGCGATGAGTGAGGGTGTAGATGTGAGAGGGTATTTTCATTATGCATTAGCTGATGCATTTGAGTGGACTAGTGGATATGATTTTAGATTTGGACTTGTAGAGATAAATAGAAAAAATTTAAAGAGAACCAAAAGGGATAGTTTTTTTGTATACAAAGATATAATTAGAGGAGATGAATAAAATTTCAAAAAGAAGTATACTAATTTGCGGGGAAAATATAGAGTATACATTAAAAAAGAACAGAGGGCAAAAAAACATAATACTCAAAGTAAGAAATGGTGAGGTTATAGTTTCTGCGCCGAGATTAGCTCTTATATATGTAATTGAAAAATTAATTTTAGAAAAAAGTGAGTGGATTGTAGGGGTGGTGAAAAAAACTAAACCAGTGAGTAGTAAAATAACTTTTGATGAAAAAGTTTTAGATAACTTAAAAAGTGTTGCTTTTGATTTGGTTCAAGAGAGACTGGAGTTTTTTAATAATCACTATAAATTTAAATACAAAAAAGTAACCATAAGAGCACAAAAGACCAGATGGGGTAGCTGTAGTTCAAATAAAAATTTAAGTTTTAATGTAAAAATTTTAATCCTTCCGAAATATTTACAAGATTATATAGTAGTTCATGAATTATGTCATTTAAGAGAAATGAATCATTCGCAAAAGTTTTGGAGTCTTGTAGAAAAGAAAATTCCAAACCAAAAAGAACTTAGAAAAGAACTTAAAAAATACCACGTGTAAATTTCAGTGTAGTTTTTAATATAGAGGTCGTGAAAAAAATAACATTGACAAGTTAAATGAATACTTTATTATTAAAGATAGTTAAATTTAAAAACATTTATTCAAAAATTATGAAAAAAGCAATACTAATAAATTTGATTGTAATAATAACACTTATTGTGGGAGGGTTGATGTATTATACTAGTGCAAAAATAAAGCAAAATGTGAATAATAAGTCCAACAAAGAAGTTTTAGTGGCAGATAAATCAAATAAAAATATGAACTTAAATAAAAAGACATCTTCTGAGTCTGAGGGTGATTTTATCAAAAACTATGTAGCACAAATCGGTGTGCCAAACAAAAAGCAAAAAGATAAAATAAATCACGCACCTAGATATGGAGATAGAGGTTTTGAGGCTGAAATGATAGATTCTTTTAAATTTGATTGTGGAGATGATTTAAGTGAAGAAAAGATTAAAAAACTTCTAGATATTACATATGAATTGGCATATAAGCATGAGGTTATTCTTGATGATTATGCAAATAATAAGCTTTCGCATATTCAGGTTTTTGAAGCTATGAATGAAAATTCAAGACAAACGATGGAAAAGGAAAGAAAAATTTTGACAGATGAAGAATTCAAAAAGATGTATAAAGAGGGAGAAGATTCAGCTTTTCTTGATATAGAAGCAATAAAGGAAAATGAATTTTTGATGGCTTTTGATGTAAATAAGAAAAAATATAACATACATTCTGCAAAAGATTTAGATAAGCATTTCACAGAAGAAGAAAAGAAAAATGCTCTTGAGATAGTTGAATGGAGAATCAAAGAAGAATATAAAATAAACAAACAATTTGAAAAAGATGATAATTTTTCTTTATTTAAAAAGAAAGAGGATGAGATAGAAAAATTATATTATGATAAACTTAAAAGCTTTTTGACTCAGAAACAATTAGATATTTTGGGAGTTAGGAGTTATGAAAGCATAAAAAAAGAAGAAGAAAAAATGCGTAAAGAGATGGAAAAAATAGATGAGGATAAAGATGAGGATGATGATATTCCACTTGATGAATCTGATGGGTGGACTAAAGAACAAAGAGATGCTCTCAATAGAGGAGAAGCAATAAGAGTAGAATAATCTAAGTTAAATTCAATCACTATAAACTTATTTAAATTTAGTGGTTGTTTTTATTTATGTAAAAATTTTACAAAATGTAAGAGTTTTGATATACTTTATTTACAAGCTATGAAGGAGATATCACTCTGGAGCTATGAGAAGAAAGTCTTTTGTAGAGATTAGTAGAACTCATCGGGT
>JALWEZ010000117.1 GCA_027039165.1 Candidatus Moraniibacteriota bacterium | reverse complement strand
TGGAAATGTAATTGAGAGAAAAAATCCACTTGGAAATATAGAGAAATATGATTTTGATGATAAAAATAATTTGCTAAAAATTACAAACGCAAAGCAAGCTCAAACAAAATTTGATTACGATGAAAATAGAAATCTCATAAAAGTAACTTACGCAGATGGAAGCACAAAAACTTTTGAATATAATGACAAAAATTTACTTAGTAGATACACAGACCAAAACGGAAATTATGTAGTTTACATATATAATTCTAGAGGGCTTTTGACTGAAGTTCAGTTTCCAGAGGGAGTTGTACTTGGATTTAAATATGACCAAAACGGAAATTTAACAGAAAAAACTGATACTCTTGGAAATAAAACACTCTACGCTTACAACAAAAACGGTAAGCTTTTAGAAGAAACAGACGCTCTTGGAAATAAAATTAGTTATAAATATAATTCTTATGGCGATTTGATAGAACGTAAAGACAAAAATGGCAATAAAACTCTTCTAGAATACGACCAAAATGGACGCAAAAGCAAAGTTACTTTTGCAGATGGTTCTTTCTTGCAATACACCCGTGACTCAATAGGAAAAGTAACTCAAGTAAGCGATGCACTTGGGCGAAATGTAGATATTTCTTATAACGAAATTGGAAAAGCAGAAAAAATTACACTTCCAGGGGGTAGATATCTGGATTATATTTATGATGATGCTGGAAATCTTTTGAATTTAGAAGATGCTGTAGGAAATAAAATAAATGTAGATACTGATAAACTAGGGCGAGTTACTAGTACTTTTGATGCATATGGAAACAAAGATTTAGATGTAAAATATGATGAGACTGGGCAAATTGTCCAGAAAAAAGAAGATGGCAGAAAAAGTAAATTCAAATACGATGAATTAGGAAGACTTATAGAATCAACAATCGCAGATACTATAAAATCAAGCAATAAATTTGATTTAGTTGGAAACATTGTAGAGAAAAAAGATCCACTAGGAAATAAAACTTTACTAGAATATGACAAACTTAATAATCTAGTGAGTGAGACAGATGCACTTGGAAACAGTGTGAAGTATTCTTATGACAAAAATTCAAATTTGAGTGGAATTAAATTACCAAGTGGAGCGAGTAGGAGTTTTGAGCGTGATGAATTAGAGAGAATTACACAGCTTAAGTATAAAGTTCAAGGTGAAGAAAAATCTACAGAAGTAACTTATGATCCAAATGGTAATCCACTTACATTTACCAATGAAGTAGGAAAAATTGAGTATAAATATGATGCGCTAAACAGAGTAAAAGAGAAAAAAGGAGTTTTTGGAAATTCTCTAAAATATAGTTATGATTTAGCTGGACGAGTGGAAAGCATCACTTATCCAGATGGAAAAGCAGTACACTATGAGTATGATGGCGAGGATAATGTTCAAAAAATCACGGATTTTAATGGAAATGAAACGGTTTATGAGTATGATAAGCTCAAAAATCTTTCAAAAATTACTTATCCAAATGACTTCTATACGGTTTTTGGATATGATAGAAATGGAAAGATAGTAAGTGTAGAAAATTTCACAAATGAAAATAAGCTTTTGACAGCGGACTCACTTCTTAGAAATTCTCAAGGTCAGATATTTAGCAATGATAAAGTATCACTCATTGCACCAACATTTGAAAAATCAGAGAAACGGGATTTTGAAATAAGCAAAGTAAACCGAGTAAAGTCTTTTGAGTATGATAAAAATGGGAATTTGCTAGGATTTGGGGATAATAGTTTTTCTTTTGACGCGCGGGATAATTTGCAAAGTGCTCAGACAAATGGTGTTAAATTTTCTTTTGAATACGATGGACAGGGTTCTAGGGTAAAAGTTTACAAAAACGATAAAGAAAGGAGATTTGTAATTGATAATGTACTAGGTCTTAGTAAACCACTTGCTGAAGTAGACAAAGAAAACAAAATTCAGAGGTATTTTGTGTATTCATCTAACGGTCTTACTTACTCTATAGGGGCGGACGGTTCTTTGCAGATTTATCTCTATGATTATAAAGGAAGCACACAAGCGCTAGTAAATGAGCGTGGTGAGGTTTTGAATACTTACGCTTATTCGTCTTATGGACAAATTCTTGCAAGTCATGAAACAGTGCCAAATGATTACAAATATCTTGCTAAATATGGTATTATTACAGATAGTGATGATTTGATTTATGTGCGTGCGCGCTACTATGTGCCTAGTATTTTGCGATGGTTGACGCTTGATGAATTTCGCGGAAGCGTTGAGAATCCGCTTAGCCTAAACCGCTATATCTTAAATCAAGGCGATCCTGTGAATTATATAGATATAAATGGATTTAACCGCGGGGATGCTCTTCAGAAATTTGACAATTGGCTTACTTATAAGGCGATACCTTTTACAGACGGCTTTTTGATTGGAGAGTTGACGTTTATAGACAATGGATTTAGGACTTTGTACAATAGTGCGATGCATCCTATGAATACAGTTTCTACGATTGTAGTTTCTACACTAAACACTGCTTCAACTGTGGGAACTCTCACATGGTGCACGATTTCGGATCCAAATGCTCAGAGACCTGAATGTAGAGGAATAATTAATGGCATTCAACAAGCAGGGACAAATTATATAAATGAGTACAAAAACAGTTCTTATCAAAAAAAGGGTGAGATGATGGGATATGCAACTGTAAACGTGGCTGTAAGCGCAACTACGATAATAGCACTCAAAGGTGAGCTAACTCCTATAAAAAACGCGACTTTACTAAATGAAACTAATAAATTAACAAAAACAACAAAAATCACTGGGATTGTAACCTTATCAAGATACAAGCTAAATGGTATAATGAAGCATATCTATAAGGTAGATATTGGGAAAAATGGAGTAAGAGGTGGGCATCATATTTCTGCACTAGAGAAAAATCCAAATGTTAGAAATATAAAACCAGTAGGAAAAGAAATTAATGGATTTAAACACGTTAATTTTGAGTTTTTTGATGAGAGTTCATACAATATGAGTTTAGCTAAATTCAATGCTTGGAAAAAAAGACCAAAAAATAAAGGAAAAGTCTATGTAGAAAATGGAATCAAATTAGGAAATGACCCTTCAAAATGGAAAGAATTAGATTATTTTTGGAAAAAGAAAAAGAACGGTTCAACTTTATTTCCAAAAGGCTGGGATGAAGCAAGAATTGAAGAGGCTATCAATGAGGCGTATGATAATGGTGGAAAGGGGTTGGTTGAAGTGGAAGTTAATAGAAAAAATGGAAAAATAATTTACGGTAAAGCTGGAAAAATAAAAATAGGAGATGATGAAATAGGATTGCAATTTAATTTAGAAAATGAACCAAACTCAGTTTATCCTAATTTTAAAATTAATTTTAATAATAGAAAATAGTATGACTATGCAAATTAATCATCTACACAACGGTAAATACGATGAAAAATTAGAAATTTTATTAATTTCTGCAACTCGTATGTATGATAATTACGACTATCAAAAACAATTTACAGGAGATCTTGACAAACTCATCACAGAACTAGAAAATGTAAAAGTAAAAGCTGAAGATGTGATGAAAATGAGTATTCAAGATGTTAGTTTGGATGGAGAGGATATAATGGTTCCATTTAAGGATTGGGAGAATGGTTTATGGGAAGACCAGCGATTATATGGATTGCATCATACAAAAAGAATACCAGACAAGCCTATTGATTGGGGTGATGGTGATGCTTATGTAAATTGTCGTAGTTTTGCAGATATTACAATTCTAAACACAGGACCATACAATGAGCCATATGAAACAGATTTTTATTACTCAACTCCAGAAGTAATTCAAGTGCTTAAACAGTGGCGAGACTATGAAGAAAAAA
>JALWEZ010000116.1 GCA_027039165.1 Candidatus Moraniibacteriota bacterium | reverse complement strand
TTTCCGTAACTATTCAGATTTTTCTAGTACGTTTTTAAAAACACTTTAAATAAAAGGTTTCTAAAAAAATAAAATATTTTCATAAATTTAAAATGCTTTAGTTAAGGTATTTTTAGAACTTTCTCAGACTAACGTGAATAGTTACGAAATTTGAATTAGACTTTTTAATTGCTTTATGTTAGGATGATAACATAAATAAGGGTTTATTAACTATACTTTATAATTAATTTTTATGGTAAAAAAAGAGAAGAAAAGCAATAATAAGTTAAATAACGCAATAGAGGAGATTCAAGAAAGATTTGGGGAAGGAATGCTTATGAAATTAGGTGAAGTTAAAAATGTTAATCTAGATTCTATACCAACTGGGTCTTTGTCTCTAGATATCGCATTGGGAATAGGAGGAATTCCACGTGGTAGAATAATTGAGATTTATGGTCCAGAATCTTCTGGAAAAACCACGCTTGCACTACATATAGTTGCAAATGCACAGAAAAAGGGAGGGGTTGCAGCATTCGTAGATGCGGAGCATGCACTAGACCCGATGTACGCAGAAAAAATTGGAGTTGATATAAGTGAATTATTGGTTTCTCAACCTGACTCTGGGGAGCAAGCTCTTGATATTGTGGAGACTCTTGTGCGTTCAGAAGCTGTAAGTGTGATAGTAGTTGATTCTGTTGCAGCACTCACTCCTCAGTCAGAAATTGATGGGGATATGGGTGATCATCACGTAGGAAAGCAAGCAAGACTGATGTCTCAAGCTCTTAGGAAATTAACTTCGGTAGTAGCCAAATCAAATGTTACTGTAATTTTTATTAATCAAATAAGAATGAAAATTGGAGTAATGTTTGGAAATCCAGAAACAACAACTGGGGGAAATGCTTTGAAATTTTATTCTTCTGTGAGACTTGAAGTAAGAAAAGCTGCACAAATAAAAAATGGAGAGGATATAACAGGAAATAGAGTGAAAGTGAAGGTTGTAAAAAATAAGGTAGCACCACCATTTAGAGTTGCAGAATTTGATATAATGTACAATGAAGGGATATCTTTAGCTGGAGACGTGTTGGAAGTAGCAACAAAGTACGACATAATAACGAAAAAAGGACATTCTTATAGCTACGCAGAAAAAAAACTTGGTGTGGGTAGGGAAAAAGCAAAAGAGACACTAAAAAATGATGAGAATTTATTAGATGAAATATCCCAAAAAGTTCATGCAGAAATTTTAGGAGAAAAAGAATAATAAGAAATATTCGCAATAAATATGAAAAATAAAAAAAAACTTACAGGTGCTGAAGTCTTACTTAAATCTTTCTGTGATTTAGATATTGATTTACTAGTTGGATATACAGGAGGTACTATAATGCCAGTTCTTGATAAACTTGATAAATTTAAGGATTTAAAGTTTATAACATGCAGACATGAGCAAGGCGCTGGTTTTGTTGCACAAGGCTATGCTAGAGCAAGCGGTAAAGTCGCTCCACTTTTGGTAACTTCAGGTCCTGGCGTTACAAATACAGTCACTCCTATTGCAGACGCGCTTATGGATTCAGTTCCAATGCTTGTTGTTTCTGGTCAAGTATCTCAAGAAGTGGTAGGGAGTGATGCTTTTCAAGAAACTGATGTATTGGGTATAATGTATCCTATTACAAAATATGCAATACTTCCAGACAAAGTAGAAGATATCTCAAATGTAGTGGCGAAATCATTGCGTATTGCACTCGATGGTAGACAAGGTCCAGTTTGTATTGATTTACCAAAAAATTTACAGTTTGAAACCACAGAAATTATTGATTTACCAAAAACTCTAGATTTACCTGGGTTAAAAGCAATTCCAAATATTTCATCTGAATCTCAATGTATAAAAGATGCAATAAAATTAATCAAAGAAGCGAAAAAACCTGTAGTATTGATTGGACATGGAGTTATAATTTCAAATTCTAGTGACGAGGTATTAGAATTTATAGAAAAAATAAAAGCGCCGAGTGCTCTTACAATGCACGGACTTTCTGCAATTCCTTCGAATCATGAATTATGTCTTGGTATGATGGGCATGCATGGAGAAATAGAGGCAAATAGTGCTATCGAAGAAGCGGATTTGATTATTGCGCTTGGTATGAGGTTTGATGACAGAGTAACTGGAAAACTTTCTGAGTATGCAAAAAATGCAAAAGTTATTCATATCGAAATAGATCCTTCCGAGATAGATAAAAATGTTTTAACATCGATTGGTATTAATGCTGACTTAAAAGAGACTCTTAGAGTTTTAAATAGTGAATTAGATAAAATTGAAATAGACGTAAGTAAAAGAGGAAAATTTCTGCAGAAGATTCGAGAGAATAAACAATTAAGTAATTCTTTTTATGAACATATTTTTGAAAAAGGCACTGGAGACTCTTCTAGATTATTGATGAGTAAAATAATACATGAATTATCAGTTTTTACAGAAGGAAAAGATAATATAGTAACCGATGTAGGACAACATCAAATGCAAACCGCAAAATTTTATAAGTTCAATAGATTTAATTCATGGTTTAGTTCTGGAGGTTTAGGTACTATGGGTTTTGGAATTCCAGCTGGAATTGGTGTAAAACTCGCAAGGTCAGATGAAGAAGTTTGGGTGATTGTAGGAGATGGTGGTGTGCAGATGAATATTCAAGAATTAGGTACTGTTTTACAAGAAGATTTAAATATTAACATACTATTATTTAATAATTCTTATTTAGGTATGGTTCGTCAATGGCAAGATTTGTTTTTTGAAGGAAGAAGAGCTCAGACTGATATGATTTCACCTGATTTTTCATCTATTGCAAAGGCGTATGGATTGTCTTATAGAAAAGTTGAAACTGTAGATGATATAATCACTGCACTAAAATGGTCAAAAGAAGAAACTAAAGGAACAATTGTGGAATTTATTTGTGAACCAGATGAAATAATTTATCCAATGGTTCCACCAGGAAATACTTTATCTCAAATGCTCAAAAATCATGACGATGCACAGAGTAAGTTAAACATCTAAAAAATAAATATGAAAGACTATCATGTAATATTAATATACGCTCAAGATAAAAAAGGTGTTATAGAAAGAATATCAATGCTGTTTCGTAGAAAAATGTACAATATTCATCAAATATCTACTTCAATAACTAAAGATACTGATATAAGAAAAATTACTGTAAGGATAGATTCATTAGAAAAAGATAAAATACCACAAATATTAAAGCAGATAAATAAAATAGTGGAAGTTGTAAATGTTGTGTGTGTTGACGATGAAATTGCAATTTTAACGGAAGTTGCTTTTGTTAAAATTAAAAATGATGAAAATATTTTAAATTATCTAAAAGATAGTATTAAAAACTTAGAAATTGTAAATCTTTCAGAAGAAGAGATTATTTGTAGAATCATAAAAGAACCAGAAGAGTTGTCTAAAAATGTAGACTTAATAAGAAAAAAAGCTGATATTTTAGAATTAACTACAAGCGGTATAATTGCTATAAAAAAATGATTTTATGAATTCAAAAATATCAAAAAAACTTGAGACTTTGTTACTTAAAAATATAAGAGATGTTTATGATTTTCCCAAAAAAGGTATAATCTTTAAAGATATAACAACACTACTTAGTAATCCAGAAGCTTTTAGTACGCTTTTGGATCATTTAGAAAATAGATACAACACTTTTGATTTAGATTATATTGTAGGAATCGATGCTCGTGGTTTTATATTTGGTGCAATTTTGGCTGATAGGTTGAAAGTAGGATTTGTGCCTATAAGAAAAAAAGGAAAATTACCAAGTGAGACTTTTGGGCAAAAATATTCTTTAGAATATGGTTATGACGAGTTAGAAATTCACAAAGATGCATTTAATAAAAAAAACGCTAGAGTTTTACTGATTGATGATTTAATAGCTACTGGAGGCTCAGCAAAAGCTGCTGAGAGTCTAATAAAGAAAGCTTGTGGTTTTTGTGTAGAATCTTGTTTCATTGTAGAGCTTGAAGATTTAAAAGGCAGTGATAATTTAGATGGTAGGGTATATAGTGTTTTGAAAATTTAATCGTGATGGTATAATTTAACTAAAATAAATATTAATATAAAAAAATGTATAAAGTATTTGCGCTAAAGCGAGTAATTGCTGTGATTTCTATTGTTAGTAGTTTGGTACTTATTTATTTATTCACAAGAGCTAGCCAATCGATATTAAAACAAAATACTAATTCTCAGAATAGTCAAAAAATTCAAGTGCAACCCGAAAATAAAAAAGAAGATGGATTAACTTTTTATAAATGTGCAGGCGGAAATAGTTTGTATATAAACAAGGTCAATAATAGTTTTTTGAGTGTGACAATTTTGCATTCAGACGATACTTATAGTTCGGTAACGCTTAGGAGAAAGAATTCAGATGAGATTGAAGTGTTTGCAGATGAATATAATGAACATAAATTAACATTTAACAAAGGTAAAGCATCTTTTTTCATAAATGATGTAGAAGTTGTCTCTGATTGTAGAATTTCAAATAATAGAAAAAAGGATGATTTACCAATTATAATAGATAAAAATCTTATTAATAATTTTTCAGATAGGATGGATTATATGTTTTATGGAGATCCAGCTCTTAATCGAGTAGTTATTATGAAATTATCAACATTTGAAAAAATTGGGGAATTTAAAATTGATGGGCAAAATATTTATTGTGTGGATCATGTAAATAGGGATAAATCTTATGTAATGGCAAGAGGTAGTGATTTTATACAAGTTATTGAAGGAAATCAAAAAAATGGTTTTGAACTTGGTAAAAAAATAACCTTGCCGTTTCATCCTAGAACTGGTGCAAAAAATGAATTTCTGAATTTAGAACTTGTAAGTGGTAAAGATAAGGCAATGTTTGCGCTTATAGATTTAAAAACAGATAAAGTTTTGAGCACGGGAGGTATAAATAAAGTTACTCATGTAAAAGCAACTTACGGAGGTTCAAATGCAACAGGACATGCTAAATGGATATCACCTAATTATTTTATGTTCTCTGATAGACAGAGGAAGGAAATTTCACTTTATCATGTTTTAAAAAAATCATCTGGAGAGCTTGATGTAAAAAAGACTGATTCTATTGAGTTACCAACCACTGTACATACATTCTTTGATGTAAGAAGGCAATCTGAGGGAGTTTATAAGTTTTTTGCTACTTTAGAGGGAAATGATACAGGAACTGAAATAAACGGTGGAATTTTGCGAATTACTGCAAATGAAGGAAAATTAATTCTGGGAAAAACTGTAGAGGTGTTAGGTGGTGTGCATCATGCTAGAGTTAGTCATGCAGAACAAAATCTTATATATGTACCAGCTGGAGGTGGAGTTCTTAGTATAATCGACAAAACTAAAATGAAGGTTATAAAAACCATAAAAACAGGAAAAGGTGCAGGACACATCGTGTTTGTGCCTGAGCGCAATATTGCAATTATTATAAATCACAGAGATACATTTGTTACTGTGATTGATACAAACAAAAAAGAGTTTATAAAAAATATAGAAGTTGCAAAAGATGATCCAAGATATGATACAATATTGCAATCTCATACTGCAAGAATTAGTCCGGATAATAAATATTATTATGCTTTTTCTCCTGATAGTGGAACTTTTTTCCGTATAAATTTGGAAACGCTGGAGTTAGATAAACAATTGTACGTTGGGGGCACTCCAAAGCAATCATCTCAGCCAAGTGAATTAAGAAGTTAATAAAACAAAAACATCTGAAAAATCAGATGTTTTTTTATCTAGATGAGCGAGTGAGCGGAATCGAACCGCCATTTCTACCTTGGCAAGGTGGTGTAATAACCATTATACGACACCCGCAACTTTCAGTGTGGGACCAGGAGGAATCGAACCTCCGACCAAGCGATTATGAGTCGCCTGCTCTAACCGCTGAGCTACGGTCCCATTTGTGTGCCGAGGGGGAGAATTGAACTCCCGACACAAGGATTTTCAGTCCTTTGCTCTACCACTGAGCTACCTCGGCACATCCATATATTTCATAGAAATAATTGGACTGTACAAAGGTAACGCTTTAATTACTTCTCTACAGTCCAATCATTTCAATTTGTGCGCGCTAAGAGACTTGAACTCCTGACCCCCTCGGTGTAAACGAGATGCTCTAGCCAACTGAGCTAAGCGCACATATAAATACATTATATATTACTTTTTAAAAAAATGCAAATTTTTTATTAATTCAACATAGAATAATCATTTAAAATGTTGTAATTAGTCGAAGTTTAATACACTCTACTCTATACAATTTTTTTTTTACATGCTATACTTATATGTACAGAAGTATTTCTGACCTTTATTAATTTCTCAGTAGTAGTTATGTATATTTCATATTATGGTTTATCTAGTTTTAAAATAATCGCTAAATCTGCTGGACGTGGAAGTGAAGACGTTACAATTATTTTTTCGCCTTTTTCAAAAAAAGTTGGATTAAATCCTTCACAAGCTAAAGCAGATATAGTAATCGTTTCATTGAACGATGAATTATTTAATAATACAAATTCAATAAAAGGAGATCCTATAATAATTGATACAGCAGGTGAATATGCGATAAAAGGTGTGAATGTCTTAGGTTTTGAGGCTTTTGCAGATTATAATAAAGGAGAAGTTAGAGGAAAAACCGTTGTTTACATTTTAAATGTTGAAGGTTTAAAGTTAGTTTATTTGGGTGCGCTGGGAGAAGAATTGTCACCAGATCAGTTGGAGCAAGTTATGGATGCAGATGTTCTATTTTTGCCTATTGGAGACAAAAACGGCTTAGATGGTAGAACTGCAGAAATAATTTCTAGAAAAATAGAACCAAAGGTAATAATCCCAATGCAATATAAAACAAAAAATATAAAAACAGATGATTTAAGAGATGTTAGTGATTTTTGTTCTAATATTGGAAGTTGTCCTAGCAACACACAAGAAAAAATACTTGTCAATGAAAAAGAATTAGAAGATAAAAAAATGGAAATAATATTATTGGAATTAGTTTAGTATTTTTATATAATTAAAATATGCTGGATATAAAACAAAAAATAGAAGAAATAAACAGGAAACCAGAACATATAAGAAAGAAATTTATGTATGGAGCAGTATTTGTCTGTATGGTTTTTGTTGTTGTTATTTGGTTAATGTCCATGAAAATAAATTTTTCTTCTTCAAGTTACAACAAAGAAACACAAGAACCTACTAGCATAGACAATTTAATTAAAAATAAGGTTGAAAATAAGACTATTTCTGAATAAAATAAATAGGGGTTTGAAATGAATAATATAAAAATTCATTTATAGTAACATAATTAAATTGTGTTATTATCAATTGATTTTTAAACGGTAAATGATATCTTCATGAATAAAAAACAGACAAAAAAACAAGGAAATCTTTTTATGCCAGAAGCTCAAGAAATAATTCCACAACCAATTGTTGCTGAGATGCAACAATCATATCTTTCATATGCAATGACTGTTATTGTTTCTCGTGCATTACCCGATGTTCGTGACGGTCTTAAGCCAGTGCATCGTAGAATATTGTATTCTATGTGGAAAACAGGACTTAAGCCAAATGCTAAATTTAGAAAAAGTGCTACAGTTATCGGTGAAGTACTTGGAAAATATCATCCACACGGTGATACAGCGGTTTATGATTCAATGGTAAGAATGGCTCAAGAATGGTCTCTTAGATATCCACTTATTTGGGGGCAAGGTAATTTTGGTTCTATGGATGGAGATAGTGCAGCAGCATATCGTTATACGGAGGCAAAATTAAAACCTATTGCACAGGAAATGCTTTTTGATATAGAAAAAGAAACTGTGGATTTTAAGCCAAACTTTGATGGCGTTCATCAAGAGCCTGTTGTTTTACCAGCGAAATTACCTCAATTATTACTTAATGGTGCAATGGGTATAGCAGTTGGTATGGCAACTAATATTCCACCGCATAATTTAAACGAACTAGTTTCTGCTGTTGTGCACTTAATTGATAATGAAAATGCTACAGTAGACGACTTAATGGAATTTGTGAAGGGTCCAGACTTTCCTACAGGTGGTACAATTTACAACAAGGCTGATATTAGAGAAGGATATGCTACTGGACGAGGAAAAGTAGTTACTAGAGCAAGAGCAGGCATTTCTGAAGGTAAGGCAGGTCAGTTTTCGATTATTATCACAGAAATGACTTATCTTACTAATAAGGCGACGCTTATAGAAAAAATCGCTATGCTTCATAGAGATAAAAAAATTGTAGGCATAAAAGCTCTTAGAGATGAGTCTAGTAAAGGTGGAGTTAGGATTGTGATTGATTTAAAAAAGGATGCATATCCTCAAAAAGTTTTAAATAGATTATACACGCTTACAGATTTACAGAAAAATTTCAACATGAATATGTTGGCACTTGTTGATGGTGTGGAGCCAAGAATTTTGAATTTAAAGGAAATTTTGGAATATTATATAATTCATAGAAAAGATGTAGTAAAGAGGCGAACTCAGTTTGAATTAAATAAAGCTGAGGCACGAGCTCATATTTTAGAGGGATTAAAAAAGGCTTTGGACCATATCGATGACGTTATAAGTATTATTCGTGGATCAAAAACAAAAGAAATTGCTTCAGAAAATCTTATAAAAAGATTTAATTTTACAAAAATTCAAACTCAGGCTATTTTGGATATGAGATTACAAACTTTAGCTGGACTTGAAAGAAAGAAAATTGAGGACGAATTAGCACAAATGTTAAAACTTATAAAAGAATTAAAAGAAATTCTTGCTAGTGAGATTAAAATGAAAAACATAATAAAGAAAGAACTTTTGGAAATAAAAGAAAAGTTTGGTGATGAAAGAAGAACAGTGGTTGTTGAAGATGCTATAGGAGAATTTAAACAAGAAGATTTAATACCAAAAGAAGATGTGATAATAACTATGACATCAGAAGGATATATAAAAAGAATTCTTGCTTCTGAATATAAAACTCAAAGGAGAGGAGGAAAGGGTGTAATAGGAACAACTACAAAGGACACTGAAATTTTAAAGCATATACTTTCAGTTTCTACACATGATGAGCTGTTTTTCTTTACAGATGCTGGTAAGGTTTATAGAACTAAAGCTTATGAAATACCAGAAGGGTCACGCATCGCTAAGGGAAATGCAATAGTAAACTTTTTACAACTTGCACCAAATGAATCTATTACGAAAATAATACCTATAAACTTGAAAGACACCACATACAAATATTTGTTTATGGTGACAAGAGGTGGTGTGGTTAAAAAAGTAAATATGCAGGACTTTTCAAATGTAAGAAAAAGTGGTTTAATTGCTATAAACCTCAAGAAAGATGATAGATTGAGATGGGTATTGCCTACAACAGGAAAAGACGATGTTGTCTTAGTTACATCAAAAGGTATGGCTATAAGATTTAATGAAAAAGATGTTCGTTCTATGGGGAGAGCTGCCTCAGGTGTTAGAGGTATAAAGTTAGGTTCAGGTGATTTTGTCATAGGCGCTGATATAAATACAGAAAACCAAAAAGGAGCTCAACTTTTGGTAATTACTGAAAATGGGTATGGAAAAAGAACAGAACTAAAAGAATATAAGGTGCAAGGTAGAGGTGGCGTTGGAGTTAAAACAGCAAAAATTACGTCTAAAATAGGTTCTATAGTAAGTTCTTATATAGTTAGTATAGATGATAAAGATAAAGATTTATTAATGATTAGTGTTAAAGGACAAATTATTCGTATAAGAATTCAAGAAATTTCAAAACTTGGAAGAGCAACACAAGGAGTTAGAGTTATGAGGCCAAAAACTGGTGATAAAGTTTCTGGGGTAACAATTGTTTAATAAGCGAATTCACTAAATTTATTTTAATGAAAAATTTCGAGTTTAGTAAATTTAAAAAGACGTTTAAAACTCTTAAAGTTATTATATATAAATGGGAGAGGTTGTTTGTTATGCTCTTAAGAGGGAAGCTTTTTTTGAAAGTTGGTAAATTTGTAAGAAATAATGGTGCATTATCTGTTATTATATTTTTATCATTGTCAGTAGGGGTTAGTAATTTATATGCAAAAACTAGTGAAAATACTTTACTGAAAGGTTATTGGAATGATCAAAACAAAAAAGAGCATAAAATTATTACTTCTGGAACAGAAAACGAAGATAATGGACTTGTACTCGGAAATGATGCACCAGTTAGCGACAATCAGCAATTAGCAATTTCTTCAGATGTAGACGCTAAAAAACAAAATTTTGATACAGATTTGAGTTCATTGAATGATGACAAGGATTTACTTTTCGCAGAAGTTGGATTGAATAATGCAGAATATCAAGGTTCTGATTTTACAGAAGGAGATCAAAATATGGGGGATACTAAAATTTATACCGTTAAGGATGGAGATACTGTAGAAAGTATTGCACGTGCAAATAAACTTACAGTTGATACATTACTTTGGGCCAATGAAATAAAAAATCCAAATGAAATAAAACCAGGTGATACTATAATTTTACTTTCAGTTTCAGGAGTTCAGCACAAAATTAAAAAAGGTGATAGTATTGATAAAATTGCAAAAGAGTATAAAGCTAATAAAAAAGATATTATAGTATTTAATAATTTGCCCGCAAATGGAGAGTTGAAAGAGGGTGAAACTATAACTATACCAGGAGGTGTAAAAGAAAAACCTAAACCTAAGCCTAAACCTAAATCTACAATCTTACAAAGGCGAACATATAGTTCTAGTGTAGCTCAAGTTGCAACAACGGTTCGATCTGGTTATTATGCACGTCCAATTAAGGGGGGCGTGAGAACACAAGGAATACACAGAACTAATGCTGTAGATTTAGCAGCGCCAATAGGAACTCCTATATACGCAGCTGCTCCTGGAAAAGTTATAGTTGCAAAATACGGATGGAACGGAGGTTATGGTAATTATGTTATAATACAACACACCAATGGTACAAAAACTCTTTATGGCCATATGAGAGCTGGGGGATTGCGAGTTAAGAGAGGACAACAAGTAAAAAGAGGACAATTAATTGGTCGCATGGGCTCAACAGGTCATTCAACAGGGCCGCATGTTCATTTTGAAGTACGTGGAGCTAAGAATCCTTTTTAAACAAATTTTGAGCTTTTTGATACCTTAATAGACCATTTATAGTGTCTATATCTTGACAGTTATATTCATTACTAGGTGAATAGAATTTTTCGCTAAATCCATGACAACCACTTTCATCTTTTGGGAGTGGAGTTATTAATGGTAACAAAAACCCTACTCCTTTATTGAGTAATGTTTTGTGAAGATAATTAAGTGTTTTATGCCTATCTTTTGTTGGCAATCTTACAAAAGTATTCATATCATCACCTATTTCACCATTCCAATCTAAATAAGTTATTACGTTATTTGCTTTATCCTTAAAATCTTTATGCCACATAAGAGGCCAACACCAATCTCCATTTTCTTTATAAAATTTAGAATAACAAGGACCTTCTTCTATGGTTCCGTCTTCATGTAGCCCTATGCCACCATCTATGAAATCAAATATTTTTAAATAACGCTCTCTTTTAATATCTCCAGTTTGAGCTCCTATAAGAATATGCATATTCTTACTGTTTGCATATTCTCGCATTTCTCTTATTATATTGTCAATTTTTGGATGATTTTTATAATCATCTTCTTGGTGTCTTATCTGACCAAATAAGAATACTTTTATACCACTATCCATTGCATCTCTGGTAATTTGTCTTATATAGGATCTGTATTCCTTTTTTTTAAATGATGGCTTGCAAGTATGTTCTCCCCAAAAATTTTTGCTAAATTTTTTACACATTTTACTAAATTCAAAAAATCTATTCTCGTCTCTGAAATAATACTTTGATTTTGTATTTATTGCTTCTGCTATAAACATGCTATATTGCACATCAATTTTACCTATTTTATTTATATTCTTCTTAACTACTCTGAAGTCTGGAGGGTTAAGCCAAGTTTCAACTGCTCTGTGAAAAAAATAACAATTACTTTCTTTGGCAAGTTTAATATTGCTTGGTGCGTCATTTTTAAATAAAAGGCCATCAGCAACACATCCCTGAGTTTTCATTCTAGTTATATCAGGAGAAGACCAATCTAAAATCATCAACTTACTAGAAGTAACAGAAGGCTTTTTAATGGTTTGTGTTTGTATGAAAACGCCTCTTTTGTCTGATTTAGAAATTTCTTTTGGTTTTGTAATTAATCCAATGTATAAAAA
>JALWEZ010000115.1 GCA_027039165.1 Candidatus Moraniibacteriota bacterium | reverse complement strand
AGCTTAATAGAAGGTTTTCTTTCTGAAATAAAAGAAAAAATAAGTAAGTTAAAAAAATAAATTAAGTTTAATGCTTAAAAATACCACGAAATTCAATCTTATAATTTTTAGATAATTTTTTTAACATATCTTTATGATACACAAAAAACTTATGAGAATTTGCTATTTGCTTATATTTACTTAAATTAATATCTGAATTTAGTTCTTTTAGAACTCTAGACAATGACTGCCAATTACCGCATTGCAAATTTGGAGTCTCAGCCATTACAAAATCAACATAAGGAGCAATCTTTTTAAAAATAAGATTCACATCACTTAAAAAAGGATGAATTGGACCAATGAAAGCATAAGTTTTAATTCCAGCTTTTTTTGCTTTTTTAAGTAATTCTATTCTTTGATTTGGCGTTGATGCGCCTGGCTCAAGAATTTTTTGAGTATTTTCATCTAAAATACTTATACTTACTCCTAAAGTACACTTATTAAATTGCTTAAGTAAATCAAAATCTCTCTCCACTAACTTATTTTTGGTTAAAATGGAAATTGGTATTTGATATCTAAGAAATTCATTTAGAGATTTTCTAGTTATTTCAAGATTTTTTTCAGCCACTTGATAACAATCTGTTACACTTCCCATAAGCACAGTTGCACCTTTTTCTTTTATTTTTGGCAATTCCTTACAAAGTAATTCAGGAGCGTTAATTTTCCAATCAAGATAAGTTCCCCATTCTTGATGAGCGTGACCCGTAAAACGTCCCATAAATCTAGCATAGCAATACACACAAGCATGAGTACAACCAATGTAAGGATTAAAACAAAAATCAACATCTGGCAATTTACTTTTGGTAATTATTGTTTTAGCAAATATTTCTGCCATTTAACCTATTTTTCCTGCTATATTGTATATTGGAAGCAGAACTGAAACAACAAGCACACCAACTCCAACTCCTAAAATTACAATTAAAATTGGCTCAACAAGTGATGAAATATTTTTTGTTATTTGATCAACTTCTGAGCGATAAAATCTTGCAATATCTTCCAAAATACTACTTATCCTACCAGTTTCTTCTCCTACTCTAAGCATCCTAGCAACCATAGGCGGGACAGCTTCGTATTTAAAAAATGTAGTACTTATCTCTCCACCAACTCTCACATCATCCGCTGCTTCATTTATTATCTTACTATACACATCATTATCAACTACATCAGCTATAATATTTAATGCTTGTACAATAGGTATACCACCGATAATTAATATTGCTAAGTTTTCTGCAAATCTAGTGATGTAAACATATCTAAATAATTCTCCCAAAATTGGAAGTTTTAATTTTATATGGTCTAAGTCTTTTTTACCATCTTTTGTCCTAAAATAATATAACATAGAAGCAACAAATGCAAAAAATACAACCAAAACCACCCACCAATACGCTTGCATAAAATCACCTAGTGCAATCATAAATTTCGTATACCACGGTATTTCTATATCCATATCCCGTATCACCATAGTAAGTCTCGGCAAAATCCAAGTAACAACAACAAAACCTAACACAGCAGCAACCGCTATAACAAAAGCTGGATACATAAGTGCTCCATAAACTTGAGCTTTTAATTTATGATTTTGTTCAATAATTCTAGTTACATACTCTATAGAACCTTGCAAATTACCAGAAACTTCACCAGACTTAATCATATTTATAACAAGTGGTGAAAACACTTTTGGAAACTTTGCAAAACTATCAGAAACAGAAAGACCGTCTTCTACATCATCACCAATAGTTTTCGCAATAGCGCGCATTGCTTTGTTTTCGGTCTGTTCATAAATAGTTTTCATAGCTGGAGCTATGGGAACTTGAGCTCCTATTAAAGTAGAAAATTCACGAAAAAATACCAGAATATCCTTTGCTGGAACACGAGTGGTAGCTTCTTCAAGCTTATCAGAAAAAGATTGTGCTTTACTTTCATTCTTAATTTCCAATGGAATTAATTTATTACTATGCAAAATCTTAACAGCGTTATTTTCAGATGATGCCTCTATTGTTCCTCTTTTTATTTTATTATCCTCTGTTCTAGCTTTGAATTTAAATTTCATACTATGTACTTTTTTAAAAATTTACACCGTCTTGACTTACAAGCATTCGTAAATAATCACGGTTTTTTGCATATGTCATTGCACTGTCCAGAGTAATTTGACCTTGTTTTAATAATAAAGCCAAGGACTTATCTAATGAAATCATTCCATCTTTTTGTCCTGTTTCTATAACAGTATCTATTTGATATGTTTTATTTTCACGAATTAAATTCTCAACTGCATGATTTTTTATCATTATTTCAACTGCTGGAACACGTCCTCCATCAACTCTAGGCAATAGTCTTTGAGACAAAACTCCCAGCAGAACACTAGCGAGCTGTGATCTAATTTGGTTTTGCTGATGCGATGGAAAAGTATCAACAATCCTGTCAACAGTTTGTGCACTATCATTTGTGTGAAGTGTTGCAAAAATTAAATGTCCAGTCTCAGCTGCTGTAATAGCTGTTGAAATAGTCTCTAAATCACGCATCTCACCAACCAATATAACATTGGAATCTTCACGAAGAGCGCTTCTTAGAGCATCTGGAAAACTCCGTGTATCCTCTCCTACTTCACGCTGATTTATAATACATCTATCTGATGTGTATAGATATTCTACCGGATCTTCAATGGTTAAAATATGCTTTTCTTTATGGTGATTTATATAATCAACCAAAGCAGCTAATGTGGTTGACTTACCATGTCCAACAGGACCTGTAACCAAAAATAATCCTTGAGAAAATTTCGCAAATTCATAAATAATATTTGATATACCAAGTTCTTCTAATTTTCTTATTTTACTATTAATTACACGCATTACTATACCAACCTTACCTTGTTGATAAAAAATATTTGTTCTAAACCTAATTTTATCTTGATAGTTATAAGCAAAATCAATTTGTCCATTCTCTTGAAATTTGTTCAATTTATTTTCATTCATCAAAAATTGAGCCATATTTTTTGTATCTTCTGGTTTCAGTATATTTTCTCTAGTAAGAGGAATTAATTTACCATCAATTCTAAGAGTTGGATGTCTTCCGACAGATAAATGTAAATCTGACGCATTTTGCTGCGCTGCAATAAGCAAAAGACTTTCTATCCAAGATCCCGCATTTGTATTTTCCATAAGTTGTATTAAAATCTAAATTATATAAGCTTTGACTTTTGTTAAAACTTCAGTTGGCGTGAAATGAGATTTTATTAAATAATCCTTCGCACCAAGCTCCATGGCTTGCTCAACATCCTCTTTTTGACTTAAGTTTGTAAGTAAAACAACTGGAATATCTTTCCATTCCTGGACTTCGTTTTTTGCATTTAGGAAATCAAAACCATCCATATAAGGCATTACTATATCAAGTAGTATAAGATTAGGAACTAAACCTTCTCTTAATTTTTCAATAGCCTCTCTCCCATTATTTGCCAATACTACATTATATCCTACTGCATTAAGTTTAACATTGTAAATATCACTTATAAAAACATCATCTTCCACAAGAAGTATTGTTTTTTCGCTATTAGATTCTTCGTTCATATCTTGTAAATTTTGCTCATTCATATTTATTTATTAATACCTTTATTATAACACAAAAAATTACAAATTTAAAAATGTTTCTGTTGGCGTTTGAGTAATATCTTTCTTATTGTTTTGCTGAGACTGCTGTTCTAAACTATCAATTTTATTCTCAATATATAATTCTTGCTTCTGTGTATTTGATTCTTGCTTCTGTGTATTTGATTCTTGTTTTTGTGTATTTAATTCTTGTTTTTGTGTATTTAATTCTTGTTTTTGTGTATAATTTTCAACTTTTTTTTGACCAA
>JALWEZ010000114.1 GCA_027039165.1 Candidatus Moraniibacteriota bacterium | reverse complement strand
AAATTATGGAACAAAAAAATATTGCTTATTTTTCTATGGAATTTGCTTTTCATAGTGATATGCCAAATTATGCTGGTGGACTTGGAGTTTTGGCTGCTGATATGATGAGATCTTGTGCTGATTTGAGTTTACCAGTTGTAGGAGTTACTCTTTTTTATCACAGAAGTGATAGTGCAGCTTATGCATTTCCAATAGGTACTTATCTAAAAAACACAGGAAAAACTATTACAGTAAAAATTGAGCATAGATATGTAAAAATAGCAATATGGAAAATGGATATAATTGGAGAAACTGGTTATAGTGTCCCTATTATATTCTTAAGTGCAAATCTCAAAGAAAATGAAAAATGGGATAGAGATCTTACAAAACATTTATACGCTCCAGATGAGTACACAAGGATTTCTCAAGAGGCAATTCTTGGCGTGGGAGGTGTGAGAGCTCTAGCTGAGTTAGGATATGATACAAAACACTATCATATGAATGAGGGTCATTCCTCTTTATTAACTATGGAATTATTACATCGTTTTTCTGGAGATATTTCTAAAGTTAAAGAAGTTTCTACGTTTACAACTCATACACCAGTAAAAGCTGGTTTTGATAGATTTAATATGCCCATGATGAGACAAGTGTTAACAGATTTTTTGCCAGAGGATGTATCAGAATTTATGATAAATGAAAAATTTGGTATGGCTAGACTTGGATTTAAATTAAGTAAAAAAATTAATAGTGTTTCTGAGAGACATAAGGAAGTTTGTGAGGAAATGTTTCCAGAATTTAATTTTTTAAATATTACAAATGGTGTCCATATTAAATCTTGGGTTGGCAGTGAGATAGAAAAATTATTAGATAAACATTTGCCAGGATGGTCAAGAAATCCAGAAATGCTTTTGGATGTGCCACACAGCGTACCAAAAGACGAGATTAAACAAGCACATAGAAAACAAAAAGAAGAGCTATGTAATTGGATTAATTCTCATTATGAGTTTTTTGCTTTTGGTGATGTAACTGAAAATGATTATTTTGATCCAGATATATTGACAATTAGTTTTGCAAGGAGATATGTGCCGTACAAAAGACATGAGCTTATATTTCAAGATATAGAAAAATTATTAAAAATTGGAGAAGGAAAAGTTCAAATTGTATTTGCTGGACACTGCAATCAAGATGATAATTATTGTAACAGTGTGCGTGAGTCTATTTATAGATATGCAAAAGAATTGCGTGGAAAAATAAAAATTGTTGTAATTTCAAATTATAATCTAAAAATTGCTAGAAAACTGGTAACTGGATCAGATATATGGCTAAATACTCCAGTTCCACCAAGAGAAGCAAGTGGTACAAGTGGTATGAAAGCGGCTCTTAATGGAGTACTTAATTTGTCTGTTGCAGATGGTTGGTGGATTGAAGGATATAATATGTTTCCTTATGCAGGTTGGAGTTTCTTGGGTATTGAATGCAAAAAAGGAGACTATTTAAATCATGATGATGCTTATGAATTACTAATTAAGTTGGAAGATGCAATATATCAATATTATAATCACCCAACTCATTGGATAAAAAGAATGAGCTATGCAATTGCACTTCTTTCAAAATTTAACACTCACAGAGTTGTCAAAGAATATGAGAGAAAAATGTGGACTTGATAGTTTAATTAAAATAAGTGGATAAGTTGTGGAAAACTTGGTATTGACAAGATATATATACTAATAAACGCGTAGATATGAGACTAAACTTAGTTTTATATTTATAGCTCAAATTAACAAAGGATTAATTTTGAAAAAATTAATTTCATCTGCTCTAACATTGGCAGTAATAACAATGTTATCGACACCAACGCAAGCTATTGCTGGTAGTAAATACTACGAGTATAAGCTAAAAGCTAGACCCGCTGAATTGTATATTTATAAGTGGAATATAGGGCGTTTTTTAGGAGATCATACCTATGTATGCATCAAAAAGAAGCGTAAAAAGAGTGGAAAGTTGAAAACTGTAAGAAATTATGGTTGCCATAATCAATTTGGTGGAAATACTGGAGGCTCAACGCGTCAAAGAATGCTTGTTAAAAAAACTAGCTATACAGAACATCGAAAAGATTCTGCTCAAAAAATTCGTTATGAGGGTGCTTGTAAGATGGTATATGGGTGGCATGGACTTTGTCATCAAGAAGCTAATAGAGTATTGTATGGTGCAAGAAAAGCGCATGCTGGATTTGGTCGCAATATCCATGGTTATCTCAATGGGCGTACATATTCTTATTATCAATATGGAAGATATGGCAAAGGGTGGTGGAGTTGTAAATTTTATGCTTACTAAAGGTTAAAAAATGTAGGAGTGTGTATAAATATACACCTCCTACAGTTAAATTTTTTACAAATATTAAAAATAGTTGATTATTTATGTTTTATAATATACTATAAAACATAAGTAGGCGGTTGTTTTTCGTCAAAATTTACAAATAATAAAAATTTATGAAATTTAATAAAAAAGATATTTTTTGGGTTTTGTTCATGTTACTTTTTTTGTTTTTAGTTCCAAGTACTTTACTTGTTTTTCTAAAAGGTGCATTTACAAAGTATATTGTTGCAATAATTGCAATACTCACATCAGTTATTTATACACATTTTAGAAAACCTGATTTAGTTCAAGTAATTATTATATCAATTGTGTATGTATTTTCGGTTATTTTTACTAGAGAGATATTATATATGTTGGCAGATAGTCTATTATTAGAACATGTTTCAAAAGAGATGTATAGTAAAATAACAGAAATTTTCTTATTTGGATATCTGTTTTGTGTGGCTGTGCTTACTCCAGTGTTTTTGTTTTTGTCTTTGATAACTGTTTTTATCAAGAAAAAGAAAAAGTAATCGACTGTTTATATTTTGTGAAAGTCTGTTTGATGTTTTCTTAATTAGATTTTTTGGTAAAAATTTGGATTTACTTTAAAACGTAGATTATAAACAGGCGATTATTTTGTCGTCAAAATTCATTAACAATAAGGAAAAAACATGAAATCAAAGAAAGTTTTATTAGTTGGTAGTGTTGTCGCTTTTGTTTCTATTACTTCTGTAACATTATATTACAATAATAGCGCTCAGGCTAAAACAAAAGAGGTTTTTAAGGAGAAAAAATACTTACCTAAGCAAAATAAAGTTGAGGGTACTTCATTAGATAAAAACATTACTGTAGTTAAAGTTTTTCCTAAAAGAGAAAGTAATAACTCAAACGAAGTAAATAGTAGCTTAAATAAAGCAATTGATGACTCGAATGAAGAGTCTATTTATATGAAACATATTTTGGATATAAAGAAACCTACAGAAAAGGATTTTGCAATTTTGGAAAAGGATGCTCGTTATGGCGAAGAAGGTTTTGAAGCTGGATTGCGTACAATGATAAAAGATAGACTTGGAGATGTAAGTAGTGAAGTTATTAACAAGATAATCAAATCTGCAAAGTCTAGTGCTTATCGTCATGATGTACTCATTAATCAATACGCTAATGGAGAGATTACAAAAGAATTTCTTTTAAAAGCGATAAACACAAACATGAAACTTACAGACGCTGAGCATAGAGAATTTCTCACAGAAGAACAATATGAAAAGTATGTAGGAGAATATAATGCCGATGAAACAGAAATAGACATGGAAGCATATAGAGAAAAAGAGTTTTTCTCAGCTTTTCCAAATATTAAACAAAATAATCCTAATATTAAAGTATTGGAAGATTTGTATGAATATGTTCCTGTTGATGTAGTTGAAAAACTTATTGAAATAGATGATAATAATATGAAACTTTCATTAAGATTAGATGCAAAATTCAATAGGGGAGAAATTTCTGGAAGTGAGGTTATTGAACAGTTAAATAAAAGTAAGAAAAATTCTGAAATGGCTATACGACAATTACTCACACCAGAACAACAAAAATTGTTTTTTGATGAACCTAAAGTTGAAGTAGAACATGAGCAAGAAGAGTTGGATGAAGAAACAGTGGATGCAATGCTTACACCAGAGCAACAAGAAATTCTTGAGCGTAATGGTAGTGTATTTGTACCAACTGAATAATAGTAGCAAACTTATTTATAACAGCACCTAGTAACGTCTAGGTGTTTTTTTGTTATTAATTGTAACACTTTGGATTATTTTATAAATCTGAATACAAAATGTTATCATAGATAAACATACACTAAACGAAAACAAAAATATCTGCATTCTTCAGACACAATTTCATTTGAGCAAAGAAAAAAACTAATAAAAGGGAATTAGTTCCTTTTTTTAATTCAATAACTTAAAGAATGCGAAAAAAAGTGTGGAATTGATAGTCTATTTAAGAGTCTGTCTAAAATAAGTGAATAAGCTGTGGAAAACTGGGTATTGACAAGATATATATATATATATATACTTAGAAACGTAATCAAATTCAAACATCGATTACGTAAATATTTTTACGTGCAACGTCACGCTAAAAAAATACCGTGTCACAAAAGACACTCTGAAAGGATAAAAAATGAAACTTAACAAATTATTGATAAGCTCAGCTCTTATATCAATTCTTACTCTAACACAAGCTAATGCAGGTAAACAGGTCTATGAATACAAGGTAAAGGCCAGACGCGCAAATGGATGGTTGGGTGCATTTGGAGATCATACATATGCATGTGTAAAGAGAAAGAAGAAAAAACATCATCATATGAGAACCATCAGAAATTATGGATGTTTTTCTCAAGTAGGAGAAAATAGGGGAGGTCATACTGTATCTAGATTTCTTGCGATAAGAAACAGTAAATCTAAAAAAGGCTTCAGAGGTTCAAAATGTACCACTAGACATCCAGCGTGTTCTTTAAAGACTCAAGATTATAATTATGCAATATGGGGACTTTGTCACCAAGCAACTAATATGTTTTTGTATGGAATAAATAAATATGCTAGAATAAGTAGTAATACAAGAGGATATATGAATCGCGTACATTCTTTTGATTTATTTGGTACATATGGTCATAATTGGAAAGCTTGCAAAAGAGCGTGTTATCATAAATAATAGGTAATTTAGCGGTAATTATAGCAATAATTATCGCTAATAGATTTTTTATCTAATAATTATATAAAGTAGTGAAATGTCAAAATTACAAAAAAAGGACTTTAGTTTTATAATATTACAAATAGTAAAACTTAGCATAGCTATGGTATTTATAGGTGTGTTTGTTTTATTTTTTACAGCATTTTTTAGTAATTTATTTCATTATGTGGTAACTCCTAAACCAATTCCACCACTCTCTTGGAATGAAATTTTTTTAAATTTTATCATGAGAATTATATATGTATCTATATGGGGTTTTATATTTGCACACATTTTTCAAAAGGATAGGTTTGTTTTTGTTATAATATCAGCATTATTAGGTTTGGCTTTTAGTGTAGAATTTGTTTATGCTTTTATGTATGATGTTTTTAATTTAATTAAATGCAACTCTAGTTTTGTAGCTTATTTATCTGAAACTATGGCAGGTTCCTTATTACTTCTATTTCCAGCACTTAGTGTGTTTTTAGCATCTGCTTTTTGTGGTCATATTATTTTGAATAAACGTGAATTTGATATAAAGTATTTATGGAAATAAGCATTGTTAAAAATGAAATATTCTTCTAGAAATAATTATAAAATAATTTCTGGAAAAATGTTAAATTTGTCGTACATTAAAATATTTATTGAAAGGAAAAAACAATGAAAAAGACAATAACAATAAGCTCAATTGTAGCTCTAGCACTTCTTACAGGAGTAATAATGCACAAAGATGATGCAAATGCAAAGCAAACTGATGCAAATAAGTCTTCTAAAAAAGAAGTTGTAGCAGAAATAGTTACTGAAGTAAATGATTCACAAAATTTAGTTCATGATTCTAGAAATTTAGATTTAAACAAAACTAAATCAAAAAAAATTGTGATTTCAGATAAAAATACTTCAAAAGCTAAGTCTAACAGTAATTCCAGTGTTAATTTTATCAAAAATTATGTAGCGCAAATCGGTACGCCAAACAAAAAGCAAAAAGATAAAATAAATCATGCATCAAGATATGGAGACGATGGGTTTGAGTTTGAGATTAAAAGAAATTTTAAAGAGATGTTTGGAGATGATTTAAGTAAAGAAAAGATGCGAAAACTTATGGAAACTTCATATGAGATAGCATATAAAGGTGAGATTATTATAAATGATTATATGTATGATAAATTATCATATGTTCAATACATGGAAGCTTTAAATGAAGCTATAAGAATTGCAAATGCAAAAGAGAGAGAAATTTTGTCAGAAGAAGAATTTCAAAAAATGTATGGAGATGAAGAAAATTCAGGTCTAATTGATATAGAATCTATGAAAAAGAATCAGCTTTTGTTAGCTTTTCCAAGTATAAATAAGAAAAAGTATGGTATTGAGTCTGCTGAGGATTTAGATAACTATTTCTCAGAAGAAGAAAAGAAAAAAGTTATAGAAATAGCTGAGTGGAAGATGAAAGAGAATTTCAAAACATCTGCGCAATTAGAAGAAAACAATAACTATACTTGGGCAAGTGAAAGAAAAAAAGAAATAGAAAAAACTTATAAAGATAAATTAAAAAATCTTTTAACTGAAGAGCAGTTGGATATTCTAGAAGGCGCTCAGAGTTCTGAAGCTAAAAAAGAAGAACCAAAAATAGATTATGAAGAAGATGACGATGAAGATGATAATGTGATATTAGATGATGCATTAGACGGATTATCTGATGAGCAAAAGGAAGCTCTTGAGAGAGGAGAAGCAGTGAAAATAGAGTAGTTTTATATAACCACTAAACTTAGTGGTTATTTTTTTATTTACAAACGAAATTTGATTATATCCAAAGATTATGTTAGTCTAATATTGACTTAGGAACGCAGTGTTTTTTAACAGTATATTTCAAAAATTTTAAAAAAAAAGGATAAAAAGTGGCAAGAAAAAAAAGAAAAAAATATTCAAAACAAAAAAGATATTTTAAGCAACCAATAACTTATAAAGGTTTTTCTATAATATCTAAATATAACTTTATAGCTATAGGTGTGTTTATAGTAGCCTTTTTGGTTAGTCTTCGTATAACAAAATTAAGTAGTGCGTTTTCTCTTTATTACATAGCTATAAACATTACAACATTTATAATGTTTGCGCTAGATAAAGCTCTAGCTTTACATAGAAATATGAGAGTACCAGAGAAAACTCTACATCTAATTGAGTTTTTTGGTGGAAGTCTTTCTACATTTTTTGTACAATCTTTATTGAGACATAAAACACAGAAAGAATCTTTTAGATTTATAAGTAAATTAGCTCTTTGGTTTCATTTGATTATATTATTTTTTACATTCAAAAGTTTGATAGTTTTTTAGAACGTTTTTAACACAAAACGTTCTTTTAAATTTTACAAAAATTTGACATAGCCTATATTTCGTGTTATATTATATTTAATAAAGTACCTGAAATAGGGGAAATAGATAGTTATTTAAAAAAAGAATAAGAAGTGTCTCGGTAAAAGATTTAGGAAGAATTTACCCTTGTTTAGTTAGGTTTCACGGGAAAGCTAAAAGCAAGTAAAATAGTTTATATTCCATATCAGATTAAATTTTCAGAAAAGGATAAGAAATGAAAGTGTTTAGAATATTAACTAATAATTTGAGAACAGGAAACTGTTCCATATTAGAGAATGGAAACGTGGTTGCGTTTCCAAACGAAGAATTTGGTGTGGTGCACGTTTGTACCACAATTGAGTCACTTGCTCAGTGGCTAATAGCACTTGGAGCGTCTCATAATAGACCTTGGTATGTGGACACATGGAACGATGTTCTGATAGGTATCGCTGAGATACCAGATTCTACAAGAGTTACTCTTATAAGAGACGCTAAGGTCTTAGATGAGAGCGATGGTCCTGTAGAGGTGAAAATTTCTGAATGCAAAGATCTATATGATCTAGCTGATGTTAGAATTTTCAATAATGTGGAATTTACTCCATACTGGGTAAATCCTAGAGAGGGGTATTTCGAAGAGAGATCCCAGGTAGCTCATATGGGTTACGAGGATTGGGAGTATGTAGCAGATGATTTCGGAGAGCGCTACATCCCAGAAGACGTTGAGTTTAAACCGGCAACAGCAGACTCAATTTATGATGCTATACCAACTTATCAAGTACCATTAATGGGTCCAATGTGGAGTGTGGCTAATCATGAAAACCAGGATAACTGGACACCTGTAACTCGTCTTTTCGGTGAAAAGGGAGATGGTGCTCCTGATATCGGTTATTATATGGAGTCTTATAGGACCCTAAAGGATAGAGATATCAAGTTAATGGTCAAGTATGTTACTAAACCGACTGGTATTATTATATCTAGTGAGAAGTTTGGAAGGCTGCAACCTAGATACAATAGAAGAAGATTTTCTCAAGATGCAGATTGGAGTGAGTTTTCCAAATTTACTCTAGAAGAAGCTCGGAAAATCTTCTGGGACTGGGTGAAGGGCTATGATGACAGGAAACTGTCAGATATTCTGGATGAAATATTTCCAGATGGTTACTGACTAATAGGAGTTTATCACAACGTGGTAACTCCTTTTTAATTTACAAAAATTTGACATTATTTTATATTTTTGGTATAATACCTATACCAGTGGTGTTGGTAATTTAATAATATTTTACTTTTATGCAGGAAAATAAGAAAAAAATAATAATTGCGCTTAAAAAAGCACGTACTAGCTTAGACAAGATAATTGCAAGAATTGAAAATGATGATTCGCAGTGTTTTGATACAATTCAACAAAGCTTGAGTGTGATAGGTCTTATGAAAAATGCAAATAATCATATACTTGAAAAATATGTAGATGATTATATAGAAAATGTTGCAGATAAACAAAAAAGCAAAGAAGACCTTCTAAAAATGAAAGAAGAAATTATAAAAATTGTCCAAAATGCGCAGAATAAATAAATAATTTTATAAAAATGAAGATATTAAAATATTTACAAAAGAATTTGGTGTATATGCTTCCTATTGCAATTGTGATAGGAATAATTGCTGGAAATTCAATAAATACTTCATTTCTCAAATCTTTTATTTTGCCTTTTACGTTTTTGATGATTTATCCTCAAATGGTAAATTTAAATTTAGCAAAATTATTTGAAAAACCAAATACTAAGCTGAAAGTAGCATCAATTGTACTTAATTTCATAGTAATTCCTCTCATAGCTTTTGGGCTTGGTAGAATATTTTTTGCAAACTCACATTTAGATGCTGTGGGGCTATTCCTTATCGCACTTTTACCAACAGGTAGTATGACTCTTGCTTTTACAGGACTTACAAAAGGAAATCTCCCTGCAGCTATCAGAATATCAGTATTTAGCTTACTTACTGCTTCGTTTTTAGCACCGCTTTATTTGTATCAATTTATGGGTGAAGTGATAGAAATTAATTTTTTACTTATAACCAAAAAGATTTTATTAGTTATACTTTTACCTTTGATTTTGGGAGTCATAACTAGATATTTTGTTATAAAAAAGACAGGTCAAAAAGATTATAAAGAAAAATTTGGTCAAAAAATGGGATCAGTTTCAGTTATTGGAGTTCTTGGAATGGTTTTTTCTGTGATGGCTATGAAAGCAGAGTTTATAGTAGATAATCCAACGAAAATTTTATTTTATATAATTCCACTTTTGTTTTTTTATGGATTGAATTATACAATAAGTACTATAATAGGCAAAATGTTTTTTAACAGAAAAGATGCACTAGCTTTAGTTTTTGGAACATCTCTTAGACATTTAGCAATTGCTCTAGCTGTAGCTGTAACGTCTTTTGGAGAAGTTGGTTTTAGGATGGCTATTATAATTTCAATTGCGTTTGTATTTCAAATAAAAATAGGGGCGTGGTACACAAAATTCGTACATAAAATTTTTTAAAACAGGTTTTTAAAACTGTCATTTCAATGAAAAACTTCGGGGCGTATACTCGAAGTTTTTTGTATCTGTGGATAAATTTTAGAAAACACTACTTGTGGTATTTGACAAAATAAAACACTATATATAGTGTTTATTAGTTTATATGTGGAAAACATTTTTTAAAAAGTGTGTTATACTAAGTTTAGGTCAATAGAAAGGTTTTGTATAACCTGCTGTTTTTTTGACTAAAAATTATTTACCTAAATGTTTGATTATGAACATAAAAGAAGTAAGAAAAAGAGATGGTAGTGTAGTGTCGTTTGATAAAACAAAAATAAAAGAAGCTATAAAAAAAGCTGTTGCGGTATCAAAAAGCTCTAAAAAAATAGACATTGATGAGCTAGTAAAAAGCATTGTAGGAAAAATTACTAAGAAAAATCTAGAAAAACCAACAGTAGAGCAAATTCAAGACACAGTAGAAAATGTTTTGATAGACAATGGATATTCAGAAGTTGCTAAATCATATATTCTGTATAGACAAAAAAGAGCAGAGGAGAGACTTGATAAAGATGTGATGGTAACAGTTAGTGATACTATGGAAGAGTACCTTGATCAACTGGATTGGAGAGTTAACGAAAATGCAAATCAAGGATATTCAGTCGGAGGTATGATTCTCAACACTTCTGGTAAAGTAACTGCGAATTATTGGCTTTCTCATGTATATCCAAAAGTAGTAGGTGAGGCTCATAGAAACGCTGATTATCATATTCATGATTTGAGTATGTTTACAGGATACTGTGCTGGATGGAGCTTGCGGGCTTTGCTTGAAGAGGGATTTAATGGAGTTGACAACAAAATTGAATCAGGTTCGCCAAAACATTTAAGTAGTGCAGTGGCTCAAATGGTGAATTTTTTGGGTACTTTACAAAACGAATGGGCTGGAGCACAGGCATTCTCTAGTTTTGATACATATTTAGCTCCATTTGTAAAAAAGAAGAAAGAAGAAATAGAAAAAGATATAAGTGATTATTGTGGGAGGGCGGAGAACAAAGAAAAGTTTGAAAAATATGTTTATGATAAGCTATACGAATATGTGTTTCAAAACATGCAGTCATTTGTGTTTAATTTAAATATTCCATCAAGATGGGGAACTCAAACTCCTTTTACAAATATTACACTTGACTGGAAGTGTCCAGAGGATATGAAAGATAAAAAATTACTTCTTGGTGGAAAGCCGTTTAAGTATACTTATGGAGAACTTCAAGAAGAAATGGACATTATAAACAAGGCTTTTATAGAAGTAATGCAGGCAGGGGATGTAAAAGGTAGAACATTTACTTTTCCAATTCCAACTTACAATATTACCAAAGATTTTGATTGGGATGACCCAAAAACCCAGCCTTTATTTGAAATGACTGCAAAATACGGTACTCCATATTTTCAAAACTTTATAAATTCAGATTTAGATCCAGGTGACGTGCGTTCTATGTGTTGCAGGTTACAACTCGATCTAAAAGAACTTAGAAAACGAGGTGGGGGATTGTTTGGTTCTGCTGAGATGACTGGTTCAATTGGTGTGGTTACAATAAATGCTGCAAGACTTGGATATGTATATGCAGGAGACAAAGAAGGATTTTATAAGCAACTTGACTATCTAATGGAACTTGCCAAAACTTCATTAGAAATAAAAAGAAAGGTTATTCAAAAATGGTTAGATAAAGGTTTATTTCCCTTTACTAAGCGATATTTAAATAGTCTAAACAGTCATTTTTCTACAATTGGTATAAACGGTCTAAATGAAGCAATTAGAAACTACACAAAAGACAGTGATAATATAACTACAGAATTTGGGCAGAAATTTGCTATTGAAGTTTTGGAATACATGAGAGATAAATTGTCAGAATTCCAAGAAGAAACTGGAAATCTGTATAATCTAGAAGCGACTCCTGGAGAAGGAACAACTTACCGATTTGCAAAAACAGATCAAGAGTTGTATCCAGATATATTGCAAGCAGGCACAAAAGAAGCTCCTTATTATACTAATTCTTCTCAGCTACCAGTGGGATATACTGATGATGTGTTTGAAGCACTTGAGCTTCAAGATGAATTGCAGACAAAGTATACTGGAGGCACTGTACTTCACTGCTATATGAATGAGAAGATTAGTTCTGCAAAAGCTTGTGCAAACTTGGTAAAAAAAGTTTTGACTCAGTTTCATCTTCCTTATATCACGATAACGCCAACGTTCTCAATTTGTCCAAAGCATGGTTATCTCTCAGGAGAACATGAGTATTGTCCAAAGTGTGATGAGGAACTGGGAATTAAAAATGTAAAAGAAGAAGAAAGTGAATTAAGGAAAAAGCATACAAGTGAGCATCCAGAAAAATAAATAATTAATTTAAATAATAAAATAATAAAAAATATATGAATAATTCAAAAAGAACAAAGTGTGAAGTGTGGACT
>JALWEZ010000113.1 GCA_027039165.1 Candidatus Moraniibacteriota bacterium | reverse complement strand
TTAATAGCAGAATTTTTGATTATTCTAGTTTTTGGATATTTTGTTTATTTACATTCAGAACCCAAAATAAATATTTCGAATTATAATTTAAACGCAAGTTCTAATATTGAAAATAATTTTAGTGAAATTAAGTATTTAGAAAATATTCCAGTTGTTTATATTAAAGGTGATGGTTATCAAGCGGACTTATTCATGGGAAATTACTCAAAAAGCAAATTCAAGAAGTTGTGCAAATATTAAATGATGATATTTTAAAAACTCATACTATAAAAGGTTTCTTAAAAGATATATATTTATTACAAAAAGCAAAACAACTTGATAAGTTTATTCCACAAATTTACAAAGAAGAAATGAGGGGAGTGGCTGATGGCGCTGAGGTTTCGTACAATGATATTCTTCTTATTAATACTTACGACGATCTTCTTTATCTATCAGGTTGTTCTAGTATTGTAGTTGTAAAAAATGACAAAAATCAGATATTTTTTCACACAAGGAATTTGGATTATCCTATTGATATTTTGGCTGGAAAAAGTGTGATTTTTCATTATTTAGATAAAAAATTTATATCTGTGGGATTTCCTGGATATATCGGTGCACTATCTGCTACAAATTATAAAGGCATTTCTCTTAGTAGTCATACTTCTATTGTTTCTCACAATGAAATTGGAATTCCAACTGGGATACTATACAGAAAAATTATCGAAGAAACGCAAAACATTGCTGATGTTGAATTAATTCTAAATAATCACAAAAGAACCATAGGGAATAACCTTTTAGTTTCATCGCTTAGCGAAAATAAAGTTGTTAATTTTGAAATTACTGCGAGTGATATTGTTAAAATTTCAAATAAAACTCACGCTATTGCAACAAATCATTTTGTAAGTAACAAATTATCGAAAATTAATAAACCTATAACTAATAGCACAAAAAGGTACAATTATTTGGAAAATTTTTATAAAAATTTAAATAATACAAATATAGATAAAATAAAACAAACAATGTCTTTTTATGATGGAAATGAGAAAGGCTGGTCAAGTATTGCGAATAAAGGAACAGTTCAAAGCGTTATTTTTCTCCCTAGTGAAAAATTAATTTACGTTGCTAAAGGAACTGAAACTCCTGTAAATAAAGATGGATATGTGAAGTATGATTATAGTCAGAATAATTGATATTTTTACGATTTATCCTAGATTTCATATAAGATTACTCATAATAAATGGTATTAATTTGTAAAAAGTGTTATAATTTAAATATGATTTGATAAATTTTAGAAAGGAGGTGCTTTAAATGGAAAAACAAAACGCTCAACAAGAAAAAGTGAAAGATGCAGTATTAAATGCAACACCAGAAGATATAGAGAAAAATAAGACAATGGCTATGCTTTCTTATATTTTGTTTTTTATACCTTTGTTAACAGATGCAAAAGATAGTCCATTTGCAAAGTTTCATGCAAATCAATCTCTTATATTGCTAATTGCTTATGTTGTTTTAACTTTTATACCATTTTTAGGTTGGTTACTTTGGATGGTTGTATTTGTGTTCTGGATAATGGGAATTGTAAGTGCATCAAAGGGAGAAATGAAAGAATTGCCTTTAATTGGCGGAATTCATATTCTTGATAAATAATTAATTATTTATTTGGAAAAATTAAAGCACGCTGTACTTTGTAGTATAGTGTGTTTTGTTTTATAATAGAGATATGAATTAGTATGAATTAAATAAAAAAGAAAAATGAAAAAAGAAGTAATAAGAAAAAGAACAAAAATTGTTGCTACAATTGGTCCAGTATCACAGTCAAAAGAAAAACTTGAGCAAATGGTTAAAGCTGGTTTGAATGTTGCTAGATTTAATTTTTCTCATGGTGAGTATGAGTGGCATAAGGAAGTGATGAAAAACGTGAGAGAGGTAAGTGAAAAATTAGATGTAAATATAGCAATAATGGCTGATTTGCAGGGTCCTAGAGTAAGAACTCTTGTAAAAGATGAACTGGAAGTAAAAGAGGGGGATGTTTTGCGAGTGTGTGATATAGATTCTTCAAATGAATACATCACTGACCTTATGCAAGAAAACAAAGTTTTAATATTGGATTGTCCAAAAATTGTTCAAAACGTAGAAGTGGGGCATGATATTTTGATAGAGGATGGTATTATGTCACTTAAAGTTTTGGATAAAACAGATGCGCATTTAATTGCAGAAGTAACAGCAGGTGGAATTATAAAAAATCACAAAGGAGTGAATATTCCAGATGCAGAAATTCCACTACCAACGCTTACAAAAAAAGATATAAAAGATTTAGCTTTTGCATTGAGTCAAGAAGTGGATTATGTAGCTTTTTCATTTGTAAGAACTGCTAGCGATGTAATTGATTTAAAGCAAAGAATAAAAAAACTCTTAAAAAGAGAAGATAATTTACCAAAAGTTATTGCAAAGATAGAATGCAAAAAAGCACTTGAAAATTTAGAGGAAATTTTGGAAGAGGTAGATGCTGTGATGGTTGCTAGAGGGGATTTGGGTATAGAAGTAAATCCAGTGCATGTTACACTTTTTCAAAAAGATATAATAACTAAATGTCGTAAACATTTAAGACCAGTAATCGTTGCAACTCAAATGCTTGCTAGCATGGAACACAATCCTCGCCCAACAAGAGCAGAGATTGCAGACGTAACCAACGCAGTTATTGATCTTACAGATGCTACAATGCTTAGCGCTGAATCAACTGTGGGTAAGTATCCAGTAGAAGCAATTTCTATTATGGCGAATATTGCTACAGAAACCGAAGCTAGTGCTTATGATGATTTAGTAGAGAAGGTGTCAATAGATAATTCTAAGGAAGAGGTAAAAATTGCTAAATCCACTTATGAATTTGCAAAAGAAATGGATGCAAGAGCTATAATTATGTATTCAGAAACTGGTTTTAGTGCACTACTTCTTTCTCAACAAAGACCTCAGAGAATGATACTGGTTGCTACAGATAATTTGGTAACTTATAGACAATTATCGTTAGTTTGGGGAGTTACACCTTTTTTGTGTGAAAAAGCTACATCTAGAAGAGAATGTATAGAAAAATTAATAATTGAAGCAAAGAATAAAAATATGCTTTTAAATGATGATTTAATAGTTACCGTGCTTGGTTCTACAAAAAATGGAAAAAAATTAAAGTTACTGGGTAGTAGAGTTGTCTAAATATGATATAATAAATCTATAATAATTAAAATAAAAATATATGAGTACAGAACCAATTGTTAAACGTGTTTCTTGTGAAGAATTGCACGGTGAAGCTAAAGAAATTTTTCAAAATTTTTTAAATAGTGGAGGAAAGGTTCCAAAATGGTTAGAAGTTATGGCTAATTGTGAGGATACGATGGTTGGGTTTTTTATGTTATTTAAATCAGTTATGGATGATAGTCCAGTTGAAAGTTCACTAAAATGGAAAATAGCTTATGTTGTTTCAGAGATAAATAAATGTGAGTTTTGTATAGGAGCAGCACAGACAAAACTTTTAAGTTTAGGGATAGGGGAAAAAGACTTAGAAGGTATAAATAAAATTGCAGATGATAGAGAAGCCATTGCTATTGAATATGCCCGTGTTACAACAAAACACGCTTATGATGTCAATCCAGAGTTGATAAAAAAGATGCAAGAAAATTTTACAGATGCAGAGATTGTAGAAATAACTTCGGTAGTAGGACTTTTTAATTTTATAAATCGCTTTAACGATGCATTGAGAATTTTACCGGATATTAAATAGTTATTTATAATAATGTTTCAAAAACAACAGATTTCTCGTACCTGTTGTTTTTATGTTAGTTATCAATGATAATGTCATAGTAGGTGTTCAATAGAAATGTCATACCTGTTAGTATATAAGGTTAATAAATTAATCATGTGTACTATGGAGAATAAGCAAATAACTATGACA
>JALWEZ010000112.1 GCA_027039165.1 Candidatus Moraniibacteriota bacterium | reverse complement strand
ATCATCCATGGAGAAGGCACCGCGTCAACAATAATCAAAAATTAAAAATTAATTAAATTTCTCAAGTATGACATTTCTAAAGAAAATTCAAGTATGACATTTCTATTGGTAATTGACATAGTGGAAAACTAGGTATTGACAATATATATATTATACTTTAAATATAGTCGAATTTGTATTTGATTGCATAACGTTGTATATATATATTAAATATAAGTTGCACTTGTTCAGGTTTGTTTTAACATTAGAAGAAAGCTGAATGTTTATAAAAAGTTTATAAATTAAATAAATAATTAATTAAAAATAATATGAAAAAAATTTCGTATGTTTTCTCAATAATGGCAATGTCTGCCTTTTTGGGAACTTCTAGCGTGTTAGCTGATACTGCAGACACAACACCACCAATTCTTTCAGAAAAAACTCCTGTTGGTGTAGCTATTAAGAATACTCCTGTTTTCAAAATTAAAAATATGAGTACTAATGAAGAATTCTATGTTCTAGGTGAAGCACATAAAGATAAAATTTTGGCAAAATTGCCTAATTTCGCATTTTTTGGTGAGACAGCATTTTATTCTGCTGGTTCAAACGATAATGGATTGACTCCAATATTTAGGCTTTATGATACTAAAAATAAAGTACATCTTTATGTAAAAGGAGAGTCTCATAGAGATAGAGTTTTGTCTAAATTCCCTGAGTTTGAATTTACAGACGGCGCTCCAGCATTTTATACAGATCCAAATGAAAACACAAATATCAAATATACATTTAATTCTAGCGAGGCTGGTGCTATAATATACAGTGGAGATTGTTCAAGTACAACAGCTGTAGCAGTAGATGGAGATAATACTATAACATTTGATTCATTATCAGAAGGAACTTATTCAAACTGTAAAATAACTGTAACTGATAGTTCTGGAAATTCTTCGCAAGCACTTGCAGTTTCAGAGTTTACTGTTGTTAATAGAGAGTTACCAGACATAACACCACCAGTAATTACACTAAACGGTGATTCAATTATAAACCTTACAGTTGGTGATACTTATACTGATCAAGGTGCAACTTGTACAGATGATACGGATGCGACATGTAGTGTAGTAACAGGAGGTGATTCAGTAGATACAAATACTGCAGGAACTTATGTAATAACCTACAACGCATCAGATAACGCTGGAAATCACGCAACAGAAGTCACACGAAATGTAATTGTAAGTGAACAAAAAGATAAAACTAATCCAAAAATAACACCATCAGGAACAGAAAAAGTTCCAATGTTTAGACTTTATAATAAAAGGACTGGAGCTCAGCTTTATGCTCGTGGTGAAGCAGATAAAAACAAAATTCTAAGAAAGTATAAAGATTTTGTATTTACAGATGGAGCACCAGCGTTTTATGCGAGTCTTAATAATGAGGGTTTAACTCCGATATATAGGCTTTATAATACACGAACAGGAACACAACTCTACACGCGTGGTAAGGCAGATAGAGATAAGATTCTAAAAAAGTACAAAGATTTTGTATTTACAGATGGAGTACCAGCATTTTATGCAAGTCTAACAGATGATGGAAGTACACCGATTTACAGACTATATAACAAGCGAACTGGTATGCAACTTTATACTCGTGGTAAGGCAGATAGAGATAAGATTCTAAAAAAGTACAAAGATTTTGTATTTACAGATGGAGTACCAGCATTTTATGCAGAGCTTACAAACTAATAAACCATTACAGATACCCAGTATCTGTTTTTGGTTGTGTTTTTAAAATACCTTCAAAAAACAAAAGTTGACTTAAGTTATTTTGTAGTGTAATATAAAAATACTAATATCTCGTACATATTAGCAAAGTCCATTCCTGCTTCTAGTAAGTAAGGGCTTGAGTATTGCGGTATGTATATTAAATTTAAGGAAAAATATGACGAAAGAAGTCAAAAAAGAACAAGACAACAATGAGGTAAAAAAAACTGTAGTTGCAAAGAAGAATATTTTTGAAGAGTATGACTATGATAAGCTGGAGCTTTCAATGGAAAAGATGCTCAAGAATGGTGTGCACTTTGGACACACAAAGTCTAAATGTCATCCAAAAATGAAAGATTTTGTTTTTACTACAAGAAACAATATAAATATAATAGATTTATCACTTTCTTTGGAATTACTAAAAGAAACACTGTCTTTTTTGGAAAAAATAAGTGCTTCAAATAAAAAAATTCTTTTTGTAGCTACAAAAAAGCAAGCAGAAAGATATGCAAAACAAATTGCTGAGTACACAGATAATCCATATGTGATAGATAGATGGTTAGGAGGAACCTTAACTAATTTCAAAAACATTAGAAAAAGAGTTAAATATATGGCTCAACTAGATTCTCATTTTGAAAAAGGAGAGCTTTCACGTTATACAAAGTTAGAACAGCTTAAAAAAAGTGAAGAACTAGAAAAACTCAAAAAAAGAATGGGTGGAATAGAAAAAATGGTTACTTTGCCTGCAGTGGTTTTTGTAACTGATATAAATGCTGATAAAATTGCTATTAAAGAAGCACAGGCTTTGGGTATCCCAGTGGTGGCTTTTGCAGATACAAACACAAATCCAGAAGAGGTTGATTACCCAATTCCAGCTAATGATGATGCACTACTCTCGCTTGAGTATATTTTTGCAAACATTGCAAAAGTGTTGAAAAATAATAAGAAAAAGTAAAAAAAAGAATATGGCTACATTAGAACAAATTAAACAATTACGTGATGAAACTGGTGCTGGTATCGTAGATGTAAAAAAAGCATTAGAAGAAGCAAATGGAGATAGAGAGAAAGCTATAGAATTACTTAGAAAAAGAGGAGGAGACAAGGCTGTTAAGAAATCAGATAGAGTTGCTTTAGAAGGTATAATTGGTACATATGTGCATGGGAATAGAAAAATTGCTGCTATGGTAACTGTTATGTGTGAAACAGATTTCGTAGCTAAAAATGAGGATTTTATAAATTTTGCTACAGATATAGCAATGCATATCACAGCTTCTAATCCAGTTTGTATTCTTCCAGAAGATTTGGATGCGGAAGTCGTAGAAAAAGAAAAGAAAATTTGGACAGAACAACTAGAAAAAGAAGGAAAACCAGCGGAAATGATAGAAAAGATTTTAGTTGGAAAAGAAAAGAAATTTAGAGAAGAAAGAGCGTTGATGACGCAACCTTTTGTGAAAAATCCTGACATTACAATAACAGAACTATTAAATGAAAATATAGTTAAGTTAGGAGAAAAAATAGAGTTTGGAGAATTTAAAAGATTTGCTTTATAATAATTTTTTGAAACATTGTTTATGATAGATGTGCTTGTGCCACCAGTTATTCTCTTGCTTATACTTGCATTGCTTATTACTATATTAGCTAGAGCAATGAAGAACACACCGAGTGTAAAGGAGGATCTGGAAAATATGCGAAAAGCCTCTAAAAAGTCTAAAAGATTAGAACAATTTTCAGGTTCTATAAAAAATAAATTTTCGGATATGTCAAAAGCAGTTGAAAAAGCTGCAAGTAGGAAATATAAAATGACAAAAAAACATCAAATGGAGATAGAAGGGGATAGCGATAGCAAGAAAACGAAAATGTTACAGAAAGAAGTTTTGCCTGAAATTGATCTAAATGTTGATGAAAGCATTTCCTTTGATACAGAAAAAGATGAGGAATATGAATATGAAGTAGAAGGGGAAAGAGAACGTTATCTCGTGAAACAAATCGAGTCAAATCCAAAAAATCTTACTTCTTATCAGCAATTGGGCGATTATTACATGGAAACTAATAAATTTGAAGAAGCAAAGGAATCTTATAAATACGTCTTGAAAATTGATCCAAGAAATAAAAAAGCACAGGAGTCAATGAAAAAATTAGATAGAATGTCATTAAAAAGAACTGTGTAAAAATAGGAATGAAAAAGGATTTTGAAAAAAGAATCCTTTTTTGTTATGGTATACTTA
>JALWEZ010000111.1 GCA_027039165.1 Candidatus Moraniibacteriota bacterium | reverse complement strand
ATATGTTACTATGAATAAAAATACAGAAATAAGTAAAAGTACAAAAAATTCCAAAAAAGATATTAAAAAAATCATGTTTTTTGGAATTGCTATTTTAGTCGGTTTTGTCCTTACTGATGAGATAAGTAGTGTTTTATGGGGATTAGTTGTTTTAATTATTTGGCTTTTTGTAATTTTTATATTTAAGTTATTTGCATTTAATTCCAAATATTCTTGGCGTTTTGTGTTTCTTATACTTACTATAACAATCATTTTTTCTTTTACCGTTCGTTATTTTACTGAAAAATCATCATCAAGAAAAAGTGTTTCTTCTACCAAAATCCAAAAAAACCTCAAAAAATATGATGGGAAAAAATTTATTATAGAATCAAAAAATGGTGTCCTAAAAGGAAGTGCTGTGGTTCATGTAGATAAATACGCTAAGCCAATTCTTGTTTACTACAATATAGATATAGAAGATAATTATCCTGTAAATAAGAAGTGTTTTACAGGAGACCACAATCAAGACTGTCGTTGGGTTGATTATTATAATTATGTGGGAAATATTACCAAAGAAGATGTTTCAAAAGTACCGAATACTTATAGTATTATGTATCCAGTTTTTTGTGATAGTTTCCTACCTTTAGACGATCCATCTGTAGAATTAACAATAAAATACATGGATTGTTGGTATGGAAAAGGAGATAATAAGCTTAAAAAAACAAATAAATTTAATTTTTGGCAAATGGCTAGGTATAAAAATATTGATGAATTTTTTGCTGATAATACGTTGAATGTTTATGATGCACAAGCATACACAATTCGTCAAATAATTAGTAAAGATAATAATATTACAAGTAGTGAGAATTGTAATGAAGAAGATGCAATTAAAAATGGTAAAAAAATACGTACATACAAATTCACATTTAAAGAAGAATAATAAAATCAAAAGTGTGTTTTAGAAAATAAAACAGCAGAATCAAATGATATCGATTCTGCTTATAATTTACTTACTCTCATTTTCTTGCTTATTGGGAAAGAGAGTTGAGAGACCAGCAAGTAATTTTGAAAAATCAGTATCTCCTTCAAATTTATGCTTTTTAATCTCGTGAGATGATACATTATCCATTCCTTGCATTTTAGCAGCCAAAATAGTGGCAAGATCAGTGTCTATGCCTTGTTTTTTTAGTTCCTCTACCAGCAGGGAGTGAGTTTGTGCACTTTGCATTTCGGCTTTGCGTTGCACATTTTCTAGCTCATTTCTATGTGCTTGTGCTTTAATATCATCCGTTGCTTGAATGTTTAAGATATTCAAAGATATAGGCACAAGTCCCAGTTCTAGAGCTTTATCAAAAATTCCTTTAAGATTATAAATAGAGATGTTATTTGACGCTAAAACATCTTTTTGATATTCATCAAAAATACAAACGCTTAAATCGTTTTTTATAACATAATCTATCTTGTCTTTGGGTTTTTGTAAAGAAAGTTCTTTTAGAATTTTTTTGCTAGGCTCTTCTCCTTGTGCATTTAAATAAAGTAATTCTTTACCAATTTTTGTGGTTATAATTTTTGGAAAATAACCTCTACTTGCAAGAAAATCAGTATCAAAAGTGTTATAAGCTCTTTTTTTCCAAAAAGAATCTTTTGTTAGATTTGGAAAATCTTCAGTAGAACAAAAAAAGGATCCATGAGAAAGTGCTAATTTAAACATTTCCAAGTAGCTAAGTAATGCAATAGAATAAGAATTATAAAACTTTTCTTTAAGTTCATATGCAGTAATACTGTTACTTAATGTTATAAGCGCTGGTGGTATAGAATCATTTATGACAATTTCCACTTCATGATGCCAATCATTGCCCAAGTAAACAAGTTTATGTAGTTCATTATCTTTTAAATGATACATAAATATAATTTCAAGCTCTTTGAGTCTTGTGCCATTTGGAAACATTGGTATATCATCGCCTCGTTTTGTGAGATTGAGTGTTTGTCGTGTCATATCAAACAAACGCATTTGCGCAAAAGGTAATTTCCATGCAATTCCTTCATTAAGTTCTCTACCTTCTAATACTTTACCAAAAAATATAAGTAATCCTCTGTATTTGGTGGGTATTATAGTAAATCCAATGCTAAAAAATATAGCAAAAAACATTACAAATGAAATTGCTGGTAATTTAAATACATTATTTACATAAAGCACTATTGAAAATAAGCCACTCAAAAATGCAGAAAAGAATACACCAAACATTATACCATTTCTCTTTGTGTGAAGTTCTTTCCAACCTAGAAAAATAGCACTGCCCACGAAGATACTCACAATACTTGCATTTATTACAGCAGTTGATATATTAATTAATGTTATATCTGCATCTTGTTTGTGAGTAAAAACAATTACCCAAAACACGCTAATTAGTATTGATAAAATTATAAGGGTCCAATTGCCCAAGCTTTTGAGAAAATTCATAATTAACTCCTTGTTAACGTACTAGACTTAGTTAAATTTTTGATGTGAATATACACCAATCTAAGTCTAATTATTACTTTAATGTAAAAGTTTTGTATTGTCAATTTTTAGCACTAAAAGTCTCTCTGAGATAGTGCTAAATTTCCTCAAGCTACTTATGAGTTTTATCGGAGGACTTAGTGTGCTTATGATAATAGTGGGGGTGTGATATATATCACTTCAGCAGGAGATGAGAAGCGCTCAGAAATGGGCAAAAACACTGTGAAATTTGCCATGATTGGTATAGTGGTAGCTATGCTTTCGCTAGTTATCATCAAGGTACTAGCGCAGGTGATAGTAAAGGTGTCATAGAAGCGCAAAAAACACAAATATAAACAAAATAAAACAGCAGAATCAAATGATATTGATTCTGCTTTGTGTTTGAGTTGAAAAGATTAAATCTCATCAACCACTACGTGCCACTCACCTCCTATTACCTTGGACTTGTTGGCTAAATTTACATGTAAATACACGCTACTATTTGGAAGTCTTAGTATAACCGCCTCTTCCGTCATAGGTATTTTTCTAACTAGCTGTTTGTTGGTTTTAACAACTAAAATAGCTTCATTAGAAAAAACGCTATTTAATAACGCTCCTTCACCAGCTTTAAACTTCATGCTGTATATAATTGATCTCCCATCGGGGCAATATGTACCTGTATGCTTATAGCCGTATTTGTCATAATACATAACTTTTAGATGTCCGCTAATCTTAATTTTGTATTTTTTATTTTTATTTGCTTTAAATAAAAAGATACCTTTTCTGTTAGGACGATAGAAATCATCAACTATGCGACCCTCTTTTAAGGAAGTATTAAGATTATGTATGTAATTAGATGGTTTCATATTAACTATAGATGTTTTTGGTTCTGAAAAGAAATTTGAAAATCCTTTATACATACTAACACCAAACTCTAATATCAAATACACTACTCCAAATAAGACACTCCACCAAAACATGGATGATATCACAGCAAGAATTCTATTCATGAGATTCTTAGCAGTTTTGCCACTATTAGCAACACTTTGACTTGCATTATCAGCAAACTCTTTTATTTTTTGAGTACCGGATTTACTATTAGTTGGTAAATCAACAAAATCATCTTTGGCATAATGAGTTGCTTTATAAGCAAACAGCGCCATATACAAAACTATAAAAAGTAAAGTTAGCATTATTTATCCTTTCTGTAATAATAATGAAATAAATTTGGCGAAATATTATCGCAAGCGTTGCAAAAATTTTTTTTGTAAACTTTAAGTCATAGCGTGCTCCTTATGTAAATGTACTAGCCTAGCCTAAACCAAACTTATTTCTAAGCTTAGCGTAAGGATTAAAAACTGTCAAATTTTTTGAAAAATCCTTTTAAATTAGGAATGAAAAAGTGATTTATGTGGTTGGACTTGACAAGAATTTAAATAAATGCTAACATATACTATTACATTAAAAACACGGGTTGATTAGTTTTTCTCTGTAGGCATATCCTTTGGAT
>JALWEZ010000110.1:783-4008 GCA_027039165.1 Candidatus Moraniibacteriota bacterium | reverse complement strand
CATATAAGCTATATAAAATAATATAAACGCAAATCCCTGCCATTTTTCTAGCTTATGTTTTTTACCTATAAACATAAATCCAAAAAATATAATTGTTACTGCTAATAAAAACAAAGCATCTACTGAATTTTGTTCAGTAAATGGTAAAGGTGTTACCAAGGTAGTAACAGATAATGCAAAGAATATATTAAATATAGTTGTTCCCACAATTGTACCAACAGCTATATCATTATTTCCTTTTTTTGCTGCAATAATCGTTGTAACGATTTCTGGAAAAGAAGTTCCAATAGCAACCAAAGTAAGACCTATAAGGTTTTCTGAAACTCCCATTCTCCCTGCAATTGTACTACCAGTTTCTACTATAACATCACCACTAATTATGAGTAAAGCTAATCCACCAACTACATAAATAATTGATTTAGTCCAAGAATATTCTTCCATATTCTCATGTTCTGACTCTTCTTTTTCTTCTTTTTCATCTTCTGGATTTTTATTTTTTTGTAATCCAAAAGTATAAACCATAAATATTATAAAAAACGCCAAAAGAGCGACCCCTTCTGATCTTGAAAGAATATTGTCTATAGCACCATCAAAAATCATATCACTACCAAATACAAAAATAAGAAAGGCTCCAAGTAGCGAAAGCGGAATTTCTTTCCAAACAGTTTGAGTTCTTAACGCGAGAGGAGTTATAAATGCTGCAGTTAATCCAAGTCCAAGAAGAATACCTACTATATTACTACCAAAAATATTTCCTACCAAAAGTTCTATTGAACCATTATGAGCCGCTATTAAATTTATAAACAATTCTGGTGATGACGTTCCCATTGCAACTATCGTAAGTCCTATTATAAAAGGAGCTACTTTTAATTTTAGTGCTACTGACGAAGCACCCTCAACAAACACATCTGCACTCTTAACAATTACTCCAAGAGCAACTACTATAATAACCACCAATAAAATTATTGGCAAACTATGTAAATCTGGCATATTTATAAATAAATTATTAAAACTATAATGAAAAATCATTATAAATAAAAACAAGAAGGAATATAAAGCAATAACTAAACTTTATAAACCTTCTAAGTGGAGTTAAATACCACAGAATAATGTTAAACTAGATTTAGCACTAATCTGTAAAAATAAATTAAACACTTAGTTTATCTTTTACGATTAACTGATGTACTTAAAATTAATGATACTTATTTCTAAATTTCTTTATAAGATATATATTATCACATATATTTTAAAAATACAACAAATATTATTTTCAAGCTGTGCATAACCTTTATTATTAGTAATTTTATAGTTTAAAAATAGTGCTATACTAAAAAATGAAAAGCATTGCATAAACCTACCCTTTACAAAAAATGAAAAGTGTGCTTTAATTAACTGTTAGTCAATTAAATTTATATTTATGGAAAATCAATTTAACTTAAACCCTATAATTGAATTAATATATTCACAAGGAGTTCCTGAGCAAATGGTTGTTGTTTTACTTTTGTTTCCGATAATTGCTACTTTTGTGGTAATTTTGAGACAAATCTTTGGTTTACAAGCCTTTGGAATTTATACTCCAACTATAATAACTGTTGTGTTTATGGCTATGGCTCATGAAAGCATAAATGACTTAACTTATCCTATAGCAATTTATGCTTTTGTAATAATCATTGGAATGCTTATGAGATTTGTTTTTAAAAAACTTAGACTTCTCTACCTTCCAAGAGTTGCTCTAAATCTTACAATAATTACTTTTTCTGTACTTTTTATCCTCACAATTGCAAGTTCTTTTGGTATGAGGGAATTTTCTTTCTTTCCAATTCTTATACTCATAACAATTGTAGAAAAATTTGTAGCTGTACAAATTGAAAAAGGAACTAAGATTGCAGCATCTCTAGCTTTTGAGACATTATTTATTGCATTAATTGGATATCTTATCATGACACCTATTACACCAATAGGTCAGTACATTAGCACTAGCGTACAAGAATATCCTTATATAATATTGCTCATAATACCGATAAATTTAGTTTTGGGTAAATGGACTGGTCTTAGAATCACAGAAATCATAAGATTTAGAGAGGTGCTTAAAAAAATTAAAAAATAATATATTATTTTATGTTTGGATTTATTTCATCTTTATTTTCGGCGTTACTTGCAAGTAAAAAGGTTCTTGGTATGAATTCAAGAAACCTTACTTATGTACGTCCAAATAATTTAAAAAACGCAAGAAAACTAGCTGATGATAAGATTAAATCGAAAATGATGCTTAAAAAACATAATATTCCTACACCAGATCTAATAGCAAAAATAGCATCTCGTGAAGAACTCGAAAAATTCGATTGGGAAAGTTTACCTGATTCATTTGTGCTTAAACCTAATAGTGGTCTAGGTGGTTCTGGAATAGTAATAGTTTATGCTAGAAAAAAAGGGGAAAAAACTACATGGATTAAATCAAATGGTAAAACTTTGAATGAAAAAGATTTAATAAATCATATAAACAATATTTTGGACGGAGCTTTTTCAATAACAAATTCTGCTGATATTGCTTTTTTTGAAGAAAGACTCAAAATTTCAAAAGAATTAAAACCATATTCTTATAAAGGAATTCCGGATATTAGGATAATAATTTATAATAATGTGCCTGTAATGGCAATGCTTAGACTTCCTACAAAATCTTCTGATGGTAAAGCAAATCTTCAACAAGGTGGTATTGGAGTAGGAATTGATATAGAAACTGGCACAACAACTACTGCAGTACAAGGAAAATCAAAAATTATTGATTATATACCGAAAACTAGAATGTTACTAAGAGGTATAAAAATCCCTTATTGGGATGAAATGCTAGAATACTCGGTAAAAGCTCAACAAGCATCTGGACTTGGTTACTTGGGAGCTGATATCGCAATTGATCGAGATAAAGGTCCTGTGTTTCTGGAGCTAAATGCTCAACCAGGTCTATCTATTCAAATTGCAAATATGGCTGGATTAAAAAGCAGACTTGAGCGTGTAGAAGGACTAAAAATAAAAAATGCTACTCATGGAGTAAGAGTTGGAAAAAACCTTTTTGGAGGAGAAATTGAACAAGAGTTAGAAGCGACACTACAAAAAAATCTTTCTAATAAATTAGCTGTTCCGACTAAAGATTTAAAGTCTGCTATCAAGAATATTCCTAACGAATTTAAACACGATAAAGCTTTTTATTCCCAAGTCAAAAATGGTGCG
>JALWEZ010000110.1:0-773 GCA_027039165.1 Candidatus Moraniibacteriota bacterium | reverse complement strand
GAGAAATTGAACAAGAGATAGAAGAAACTTCTGGTAAAAAAGTTATAGGTTCCATAGAAAAAGTTTTATTTAACGGCTTAGATAATAAAAAAATTGAAGTAAGTGCAAAAATTGATACTGGAGCATATTCAACTTCAATTGATATAGAGCTTGCAAAAAAATTAGGCTATACAAAAACTATAGAAGCTTTTTCAAAAATTGATTTAAGTCAGTTTGATATAAAACCTGGAAATGAATTAAAAATTAAAAAAGAAATACTTGATAAATACAGAAATAAAGTTCCTTTTTTGGATGATGTGGCTGTGGTTTTTGCTTCAAGCGGTTCTTCAATTAGACCAGTTATCAAAACATCCATGATAATAGATAATAGAAAAGTTATAGCTAAAATAAATATAATAGATAGATCTAATCTTAAATACAGCGCAATAATTGGAAAAAGAAACTTACATAAATTTTTGGTTGATGTAACTAAATAATAAATTCTTACCATTTACATTTAATTGTATATATGTCTAAAATCATTTATAATAGCCTTATGGATGATTTTTTTTACTATCAAACATCCTAAGACTGTCTAAAATATTTATAGTATTATTATGAGACAAGTATACTCTTACAAACCACCTCGTAGAAAAAAAACTTTATCCGAAAAAATTGCATATTTTTTTACACAATATAAGAAAAAAATTATCTTTCTTTTTAGAAAGTTTAAAAAAAGAACTACAACAAAACACAATTTTACAAATCAAAACAAAATTTATAATACTAAAGAA
>JALWEZ010000109.1 GCA_027039165.1 Candidatus Moraniibacteriota bacterium | reverse complement strand
AAAAAAATTATTTAAATAAAAATTCTAAAGAAAAAACAAAAACCGACGAAGAAAAAAAAGAAGATGATAAAAAAGAGTTTAAAAATTTCGGTAATTTTTGGATAGAAATTCACAAGGATGGTTTAGACATAAAAGCTCCAATAGAAAACGGAACTCAGCCAGTTGATTTAGAAAAAGGAGTTGGACATCATCCTACAACAGCTTATCCATCAAAAGATGGAGGAAATGTGGTCATTTCAGGACATAGATGGAAATTTGGAAATAATCCTGCTTATAAAGTTTTTGAAGATTTGGATAAATTAGATAATGGAGATGAGATAAGCTTATTTTATATGGGCAAGGAGTATGTTTATAAAGTAAGAGAGCAAAAAGTTGTAAAAGATAGTGAAGTAAGTATTTTAAAGCAAACAAAAAAGCCTCAATTAACAATATACACATGTACTCCAAAATACACTTCTTTTAAGCGACTAGTTTATATAGCAGATTTAGAAAAAGTTTTGTAATGCTTAAAAGTTCTGAAGAAATCTTCAGAAAATACTGAATTTATGCACAGTTTATACTAACTACATATTTAAGTAAATGTTATATAATTAAATTAGGTCGAGCTTAAAATAAACACAAATTTAAAAATAAAATTATGAGTAATGAAATAACAAGAGAAGACGTTCAAAGCGCAATTGCAAAAGAAACTCAAAAATTGCAAGAAGCTTATTCACAAGAACACAAAAATGTACTCGGAGCAAATTGGTTCGCTTGTACTGGTTGTAAGGCTGGTTTAAATGCAAGTATTGCCGGACTTATAGCTGTGGCTATAGCAGGATTTCCAGAGGATGTACCAGAAGTTGCTGCTTTAGCGGCTGCAGTTGGATTGCCTGTAGCAGTTGTTAGCGCTATTCTTGCTGGAGGTGCTACTACTGTAGAAGCGGTTATTGAAAAATTATGTGAAAAAATGGGAGCTTGTTAGAATTTTTAAAAACCTTTCTTGTCTTGTTTTTATAGAAAGGTTTTTAATATGGTATAATATAGTAGTAATATGTAATTTTATCATTTTAAGATGAAATCTATTTATCTTTCAATTTTACTCCTTATCTCTCTAGTTTCTTTTGCTCAAGCTCGGATGTCTAGTAATCATTATTATATTTCTAGAGATTCTATAAATGCATTTGGAAATGACAATTCTATATCTGCTAATTATAATCTCTCAGACACTGGGGGTGAGATTGCTAGTGGATATGGTGCTAGTGCATCTTATTCCTTACACGCAGGGTACAGACAATTTGAAGAATATAGGACAACTCTAACTTGCTCCAAAGAAGATGTGGATTTAACACCAGTAAGACTTACTGGAAAGTCTGATTTAAACAAAAATTATATAGATTGTATTATAAAGACAAACAATCCGACGGGATATACTTTTAGATGGAGTTCTAGTACAGATGAATTAATTCAAGTTAATGATCCTACATATAAGATAGAAAAAATTACAAATAATTCGCCAAATTTTTGGCCTGGTAGTCTTCCTAATGGTACTGGTTGGGGAGCGCATCTTGGTATAGGTAGTGATAATTTTGATGTAAGTAAGTGGGGAAATGCTGATGACTATAGCACAACTGGAGGTAAATGGGCAGCCGTGCAAAAAGACACAATTTTTGATATAATTGATAGTAGTACTCCAACAGATCCTAATGGTGATACAGAAAGAATTTATTTTGGTATGGAGGTTGATGATAGCGTTGTTTTGCCACCGGGAGAGTATGAGACAGTTGTTGAGTTTACAACACTACCAACATTTTAGCTTATTGTTTGATTTTTCTCTAAATTTTGCAATTTAAAGAAAAATTAGGTAATGAGCCTAAAAAGGTCGAAAAATAAAGTTATAAATATTAAAATAAATAATTATGGTTAAAATTATAAAATTTTTAAGTTTGATTGTTTTTTTAGGTGTATCTGTAAATGTTAGCTCTGCTTTAGCTTATGATAAAATTACAACGAACATAAGTGCTTCTATTAATTCAGAAGTAAGTGACGTTTTATCTGCTAATGTAACAGCTACTGATACAACTATTACAACTACTAATACAAACATTCAAAATGGTCTAGCTTTAGTAGGTAATGAGGTTGTAAATGTGACTGCTGGAGGTGGTACAAGCTCACTTACAGTGACTCGTGGAGCAAATAGTTCAACAGCTGATGCTCATTCTGAAGGAGATACTATAAGACAATTAACTCAAAATGTTGATGTAGTGTTCACTCCGGAAGTTATGACTTCTTATGCACTAGGTGATAAAGTAATAGTCTACATTCCAAATGTTTCACCTAATACTTTTGGTTCTATGCCAACTGGAGCTACAATTACAGAGACAGGAAGTGCTGTTTTTGGTGCGGCTTCATTTGACTCAAATGCTCGTACTGTTACTTTTACAGTAACAACTGCAGGTACAGTTAGTCAGACAACTGTGGCTTTAACAGGACTTGTTATGCCAAACGCTCCTGGTCAATACTTACTTCCAGTAGAAATTCGTTCTGCTTCTGATACGCTTTTAGAAATGGGAGCTGCTCCTCTTTCTTGGGCTAATCAAGTAAGAGTTAGAGCAGTAATTCAACCAGCAATGGTTTTTACAATTGATAAATCAAATATCGATATTACAGCTAATCCATCAGTAAATGATGGAGAAAACTATGCTCAGAAATCTATTCTTTCAGTTGCCACAAATGCACTAAATGGTTATAATATTTCTGCAAAGCTAGAAGGTAATCAAAATTCAGCAGTAGCACAATTGGATTCCGCATCAACAACAGCAGTTATTGCTTCTGGAGATGCAAAGACTGCTGAAAACGTATTTGGATATGTTGCTTATAACGGAGATGGTACTGCTATGGAACAGCCTACAACAAGCGCTGGTAGGGTAGCTATGAATAATGCTACAGCGCAAAATTTAGTAAGAACTAGAACTCAAGTTAAGTCTGATGCGTCTGTAGTTACAGCATTTAATAACTCTGATACAGTTTTACTTCCTGTGAGAGCAAATGGAGCTGGAGATACACCAGGAAACGGTTCTACTCAATTAGCTTTTGATTCATATATAAATATGGCAAGACACACTGTTTATTATGGATTAAATGTAGATTACACCCTTCCGTCTGGTGAATATGAAGGTTTGATTACTTATACAGCAACTCCTTCTTTTTAATTGGATTGTTGATATCGTCCTTAAATTTGAGTATTTGAGGATGATAATGAATAATTTAAATTAAATTAAAATAAATGAAAAAAATATTTCTTATAGTAGTGTTGTTTCTGTTTAGTTTTGGTACTACATTTGCAGCTGGAATTGGACTTAGACCGCTTCGTACAGAGATAACGTTAAAACCAGGAGAATCAAAGACTATTTTACTTAATGTAATAAATAATCAAGATTATAAGCAAATAGTGATGCCTGAGTTTCAAGTTTATGTTTCTCATGATAAATCTGGTTTTCCTGTGGCAAAAAAAGTTGCTGATGATGATCCTAGAAATATAAGTTCTTGGATAGAATTTGAAAGTAATAAAGTAGAAGTTGAAAAAAATTCCGAATCTAAAGTAAAAGTAAAAATAACTGTACCAAAAGATGCAGAGCCTGGTGGTAGATATGGAGCTATTATCTATGGACCTATCCTTCCAAATACACAAGGAGTTTCAATTCGTACAAGAGTTGCATCTCTTTTATTGCTAAATGTTGCAGGAAATGAAAAATTCGATGGTGAACTTTTGGATTTTTCTTTAGCTAGTGGTGGAAAAATTTATTCAGATAAAGGAGTGGAGTTTGTTATAGATTTTAAAAATAAAGGAAATATACACTCAAGTCCAATGGGTAATATTTCTGTATTCAACCAAAAAGGAGAGCAAATTCACAATATATACAAGTTTCGTGATGAAAATAAAAAAGAAGCTTACTCAGATAAAATTCCAGTTAATGAGTTTGGAAATTTTGTTTTACCTGGTTTAGAGAGGGAATTTAGTGTGGTGTGGAAAGAAAACATAAAAACTGGCAAAAATAAAGCAAA